>VMES01000070.1 GCA_007375655.1 Parcubacteria group bacterium Greene0416_79
CAAGAATCTCCGAGGCAGGACTAAGCCTATGGACCATGGCTGCAAGCTGACCTATGCCGCAACCGGCGTCCAGAATGTTCAACTTTTCCCCTTTGATATAAGGCGAGATAAGCTTCACCAGCAATTTATCCATTTCAGGCGTCCTGCGCAGGTACTTCCGCATGGAATTGAGCATGAATTCTCTGTCTCCTTTAAAATAAGCGTATGACATGGTATATACTCTAACCTAACTGCCCGACCGCAAGTTGTAGCGGTATCTCGTATGAAAGTGTGCTTTTCTTTTCAGCGCAGCTTCGCGTATATCAGCCATAACCTGGCGATTCTTTTACAGCAGGAGAATCCGGGCATTGAATGTTGCGGATACGCATATTTGAGATCAAGCTTTGAATTTCTCAAAAATCAGAAAGAGGTTTCGTACACAAATCTTATCTTGGACGAAGACATTCATGAAAGATTTAAGACTGAACTGCTTGACCCAGAATACCTAAAACGCATTGAACGGGAATATGGAATCCCGAACCTCTGGCCGTACATCGCGCTTGACCGAGTGCTCATGTTCAACCAGCTTGTGCGCGAATATCCCTATAATACTCCCGCGTACTCACATGAGGAAATGTTGCGCATCTTCCAGGTAAAGACAAAGGCGGTGATTGCGTTCATGGAGAAAGAAAAGCCAGACGCGATCTTCTTCCCCAATATCGGCGGCATCTCCATGTACTTCATGTACCAATACGCAAAAAAACATGGCATAAAAACACTCCTGGTCACCACGGCGTCAACGAAAGGCCGTTTCGTGATAAGCGAAACCTACGATTCGTTCACCGGGGTTGATGCGCTCTTCAAAAAACGCCTTCATTCCGGAACGAGTTATGCCTCGTACGCGGCGGCTCGGAACATGCTTGCGGAGTTCAGAGCACAGCCCGACACCTACAACAAAGAAATGACCCCGAAGCGCCAGCCGGTGACAAAACGCCAGCAGTTGAGATTTCTTCGTCCCGCGAGATTTCTCGCATCGGTCGGATGGTTCATGCATTTACTTCGCGTTCATTTCTTTACCCGCTATCCCAAGGACTACTCGTACATACATCCTATCGGGTACCTCATTGACCGCGTCAGGCGCAAAGTACGGAACCTCATTGGCGTTGAAGATCTCTATGATCCGTTCACGCCGAAAAACGAGAACTTCGCGTTTTTCCCGCTTCACTATGAACCCGAGGTGAGTTTGCTCTTGCTTGCGCCGTTTGCGACCAATCAGATAGAGCTTGTGCGGGCCGCCGCAAAGTCCCTACCGGTCATGTGGAAACTTTATGTAAAGGAGCATCCGCTCATGGTGCAGTACCGCCCCCGCTCCTACTATTGATGTGATAAGATACGCGAAACTCATCGTGACCGTATCCGGAAGTTCCATCTGGGAAGGGCTTATGCTCAAAAAACCGGGCATCGCGTTCGGACATCAATTCTATAACATTCTCTCCATGATAAAGAAAGTGGACGACCCCGAAACCCTGCCCCACCTCGTTAAGGAGCAGTTGGAGCATTGGAGGTATGACGAGGAGGAGCTACTCCAGTACCTTGCCGCGTTGCTCGAGGACTCGGTTGAGGTGGATCTCTTTTATCTCTGGGAGCGGGAGGGTAACGAACAGAAGAAGCGGGAGGAACTGCGGCCGCTTGCCAACCTGCTCGGGAAGAAACTTGGCCTGATCAAAGGTTGAGATTAAGATGCTCGTTTGGGCGAAGAAGTTGGGCGATGTATTAATCTCTTACTTCCTAACCTAGTTTCACAAATCAGCATCCTTACCCTAACCTCTTCACAATATATGATTCCCATTTTACGAACGCTCTACCGCCGGTACATTCACTGGCCGTTTCTTGATCGGTGCATCTATCGCGTGCTGAATCTTCTCACGGATATGTACGCCCGCCTGCGGGATTTTTATTTCCCCAAGACCTTCATCCGCCGTTCCAAATTGGACATGCTCTTTGAACTCTACGAAAAAGACGCCGTATCCTTTTTTAAATCCTTCATCCGGCCCGGAATGAGCGTGGTGGACATCGGAGCGCATATCGGATACTACACGAGGATCGCCTCGCGTCTGGTCGGACCAAGGGGGCGAGTATTCTCTTTTGAAGCCGATCCGGAGAATTTTTCATTTCTCAAGAGGAATACGAGCGACCGCCTAAATGTGCGGATCTACAATCTCGCAGTGACCGACCGGACCGGAGAAATAGATTTTTATCACTATGACGAAAAAGCCGGATGTCACAGTATTCTTTCCAACGTACCGCTTGATTTCAAAAAAAGAAAAATCTCAGTCACGGCGGTACATCTTGACGCGCTGGCAAAAGAACAAAAATTGGGACGGCTGGATCTTATTAAGATGGACATTGAGGGTGGGGAGTCGGCCGCGCTTAAAGGAATGGAAGGTCTGCTGCGCGGACCGTCGCGCCCCGGGCTCCTTTTGGAATTCGCCCCGGCATGGATACGGGCGGCGGGAGACGAGCCGCTCAATTTTCTCAGGCGCCTTGAATCCTACGGATACGAACTTTTCATCATTAAGAGGACACTCATTCCGTTAGATACAAAAAGCGCGGCCGGGTATGCAGCGCATATTCCACGTACTCCCACCCATTACAACGAATTTATTCACCTCTTCTGCGCAAGCCGAGTCTAGAACTCATTTCAAAACCTACCATGGCAGTATTAGTTGAAACCATTTCGCATCGTCGCCCGCACCGAAGCGATAAGTTTCTTGTTCCAGAGGGAAATCTGCTTGCGGTAGTTAAGCGAGTCCTCCCCGATACGCGCGTAGCAGTTTCGGGAGAGCGTGGCGCGAAGCTCAAAGTCCCCCGCGAGTGTCTCAATCGCAGCCGCAAGCTCGTCCGCATTGCCGTTCTCCACATAGTAGGCCGTCTGTTTCGCCTGCCACTCTAATCCCCCGCCTTTCGGCAGAATGGAGGGGATGCCGAAAGCCATGGCGTAGAGCTGTGAAATTGAGGTGCCCTCCGGTTTCCAGCCGACCTGGACGAAGATATCCGTTGTCCGGTAAAAATCAAGAAGCTGTTGCCAAGGCACCCAACCCGGCATTTCCACGTACGGCTCAAGGTGAAGGTCTTTCACCATCGAGCGGATGAGGGGCGCTTCCGGCCCAGTGCCGCTTAGAATGAGTTTTAAATTCTTTTTAACCCTCACGCGGGAGAACCCGTCAAGGAGGAGGTCAAACCCTTTTCCGCGGATCATGCGGCTGCAGTAAAACAGATTGAACGGGCCGGAGCGCTTGTTGCGCGCGCGGTAGCTTTCCTCGGTGATGCCGTTCTCACGCATGATCTTCTCAAAATCAATAAGATCGCCGATCACGAAGGTATTCGGGTCTTTGCGCAGTCCGAACTCCTCATACACTGCCTTAAGCGTTGGGCTTACGAACGCAAACAGGTTAATGCGGTTCGCGATCGGCATACCGATATATTTTTCTATCATCCAGCGGATCTTTTTCTTGATCCGGATAAAGATATGCTCCTTAGGATACGGCGTTAAACTCAAGGCCGTATCCCCCCAACACATGAGATAATAATTGAAGTAAGCGGCCACCGGCACCTTGCCACCAAGCAGCCGGTACAGACCTGCGCCGTAGAGGAAGAGATGTCCGTCAATATGAAACAGATCCGCCCCTTTTTCGTATTTTTTCAGAATGCGGTAGCACTGCCACTGTATTCCCAAAAGACGCATAGAGGTAATCTGGTCTTCTATCACCCCATACGGCCGAGGTTGGGGAATGCGGTTATTAGAGGAAAACGCCGTAATCGTTTTTACTTCATTCCGCAAATCTTGAAGCGTACGCATGAGCAAATCAAGCTCCTCAACGGAGCCCCCTGATGTCTCAAAATTCAATTTGGAAGTTAAAAAGACGATCCTCATTTTCTCGCAGTAAGCTTTTTTGCAAGCGTGAGCATCTTCTCCTTCGGCCTCTTTTTTATTGGCCTCGCCGGATTACCCGCATATATCGTCCATGGCTTCGTATCATGCCGTACCACGCTCCCCGCTCCTACCACAGACCCTTCCCCGACAATCACGCCCGGAAAGATGATTACATTGACTCCGATATTGGCAAATTTCTTTACTATGACTAGTTTGGCAATCACCTCAACCATTTGCGGGGGGATGCCCGGCGTTGTTACGAGCGCGTTGCCGGAGAACGTATCAGACGCGCAGATGATCTTCGTTCCTGCTCCGATTGTATTGAATCCTTCAAGAATAAGCTCGCCCTCAAATCCGCCGATAACCGTAACTCCCGGGCCAATATGGATATAGTCGCCAAACTCCCCCTGCGTGGTAATATAAAAACCCGAATCAATGGCGATATGACTCCCCAGAGAGACAAGAGAGGGTCTGCGGATCTCCACATGGGCGCTTATAAAAACGTCCGTGCCCGCCCGTTTAAGCAAAGAGAGATCATACTGCGCAGCATTAAATTTATAGGGATCCCGCATGATTACTTCACATAACCGAAATATTTTATATAAGTTATAGAGAATATGCCGATAGGACCAGTAACCAACTGTCAAATCACTGGAAAGGCAAAATCTACAGGCATTTTACGCTCTGACAGTCACCCCGTAGTTCAGGTGTATCTTAAGCCCACGGACTTACAAAAACAAGAAATAACCTATTTCCCGCGTCAAGTTCGCAGCTCGTGAGACAACTATGCAACGGCACGATAACAAAATATCCGTCTTCATCGGCGGCAAGCAAATCGGAGTAAACTGTCTCCGAATTCTGCTCGCCCGCGGCATCACGCCGAAA
>VMES01000071.1 GCA_007375655.1 Parcubacteria group bacterium Greene0416_79
CGACTATTTCAAAAAAGTTGGAACGAACCTGCAATTGCGAGACAAATCCGTCTCCGTCTCATTTTGCCCGCCCACCGAATTCGCATTTGCTTGCAAGACAGATTCGGATTTCGCCCACCCCCTTCTCCTCACCGCGCGCAAGCGCGCGGGGGAATTTTCTGACCAAGTTATGAATTGTGCCCCCACGAGGAATCGAACCTCGATCGCAAGATCCGCAATCTTGCATTCTATCCGTTGAACTATGAGGGCAGTAAGTAGAACCAACCACCAACCACCAACCACCGACGACTCACCTCGCATAGTAATGCAAACCGCAGTACAGGGCAAGCAGAAAAATTGCCGCCCGATGTCCTCTTTAATTCCGTGTCTGTTCCGTGTTCTTATTCGCGTCGCTTCCGTGTTTTAGAAGCCAAGAAACTCCATAATCTTCCGCGCGAGCGGTTCCTCAAGTTCTTCTTCCTGGAGGTACTGCACGAGAAACTCGCGCACGGCGTCCGCGCCGGCTCCGCCGAGCGGGATGATGCGAATCGGGGAGAGCAACCCCTTTGCCTTTAAGAGCAGTTTTGGTTCGCCGAGTGCTTCTTCCACTTCCACTACGCGAAATGATTCAAGCGTCTGGTACGAGTCAAACTCTTTGCCGGTCCGGACCCCCCGCGAGGTCAAAGCATAGTATATGAGGCGCGGTTTCTGCAAGGTGCGAACGCAAAGCGAGACCGCGCTTATGACGACGAGCGCGGCGAAGAGAAGGTTATTCAAAATGACCGCCGTTATTGCGATGGAGAGCGCAATGATGCCGACGGCCCAGTACCAATCGGGCGCATGCGTTTTTTGAGTCCTGTCGTATGCACTCCATTCCATGAGAGAGGCGCGGTTATCTTCCCGTTTCAGTAAAAAGCGCGATAAACCCAAGTGCGCCGATGTCAGCAAGCCGGAGCCCCACAAAAAAAATAACGGCGCAGAGGGCGGCCGAGATGAGGCACCAGGTGCACCATTCGCGCAGAATGAATCCCTGAACCGCGGTGAGGTAGAGTGAAAAGAGAAGCGCTGCCGCCGAGAGCCCGAGGAGCGCCGCGCCGAGCATGCCAGTCTGGAGCTCCGGCATCGCAAGGAGTGCGGCATAGGCAATGGCCGTGACGGTATAGTAGATGACGCCGAGAATCTCCACCGGAATATCCATGAAGCGCGAGTAGTCGCTACGTACGACCGGGTCGCACGAGTGCCCGACGGGGCAGACGATCGGCGTGTGCAGCCGTTTCCTGAAATGGATGAACGCCGCGAGCGCGAGCCCGCCGAAGGCGCACGCGATGAGAAGTATGTGAAGCGCGAAATACAAGGTCATCTCGGGCATTGTAACATACTTCGCTCTACTTCAATTCAGAGCTTCCTCACCACTCCACGATTCGCGTCAACTTCAACCATGGTGCCACTCTTAAGAAAGTGGTAGCCATCTCAACCCGCCAGATTGATAATTGATATAGGTTGATGGCTTACTAAAGGGTAATCGCTAAAATCTGCCACCAGATTTCTGTTCTTTGACTCTTAACAAAGCGATATTTGAGACATAGTGGAGGCATGAGCAATATTTTGCCACCAATTTTAGTTCCTTTCCGCTGTTTCCAGAATTACGCGCGGCCTGCACGCACCTTCGCATACAGCGCTTCATAGTCATCCGTCATGCGCTTCACATTGAATTTGGAAAGCGCGTGCTCGCGGCAGGCCGCGCGGTTGATGGAAACGATACTCAAGACAGCCCTTTTCATGGCTTCAGCGTCCTTGACGACATAGCCCGTCACTCCGTCTTTAATGATCTCGGGAATTGACCCGCGGTTAAAGGCCACGACCGGACAGCCGCACGCCATGGCCTCAATGAGCGTGAGTCCAAATGACTCCACTCCCGTCATGGGGTGCAGAAAGCAGAGGGCCCTTCGCATGAGATCATTGCGTTCTTTCTCATCAACCTCGCCGACCCAGCGGATGCGCTCCGAAAGACGGTGTCGTATCTCCGCTTGGAAGTATGCTTTATCAACGGCATCAACCTTCGCCGCGATTATAAGCGGCAGATGGAGCTGTTCCGCAACATCAATGGCGATATGCGTTCCTTTTTCCGGTGCGATCCTCCCTACTTGCAGGAGATATTCTCCGGGCCTTTCCCCAAACGGGTATTTCTCCATGGAGAGGCCGTTGTACACGATATCCAGAAGGTGGGCGCCGGGGAACGAAGCTCTGTGGGCATGTGACAGGCATACAACTCGCGGATGGGACAGCGCCATGAACAGTTCGCGGTTGTCAGGAGTGAACTCACCGTGCATCGTCATGATTACCGGAGTTGTCGCCCGATCGGCGACTGCGACGCTCGCCGGCGCGACGTGGTCATGGATGATGTCGAATCGTGTCTCCTGCGCATATGCAAAACGGATGTGCCGAAGCGTCCAGTCGTCGGCCGCGCTTCTTAGAAGCTTCGCTTCGCGCAACCCCTTCGGGTAGATTGATGCGAGCTTCGCCGATGTGGCCGAATCGCCGCTGGCGAATAGCGTCACCTCGTGCCCCCGAGCGACCAACGCTTCGGTCAAGGCGGACACCACCCGTTCAGTACCCCCATATCGTTGCGGGGGCACTCGTTCTATGAGCGGTGCGATCTGGGCGATCTTCATGGTACGTAGGTAGGGGTTTACCCTCGTTTCCTTCGCGCGATTCCGAGAAGTTTTTCAAGTAAGATATCCACCTCGCCGCGCCTTGAAACATAATACTTTGCCGCGCTGTCTTTTTTTCTCCCGACCCGGATCGTAATGCCTTTGCGCAGCGCCCGAAACGCATCTTCGTCCGTGGCCCCGTCGCCGATGTAGAGAGGAAGACGCGGGTATCCGGTCTTTTTGCGGAGGTATGTGAGCATATGCAGGGCTATATCGCCTTTGGTCCACTCCAGTTTGGGGACGATGTCGAACGTTTCCCTTTCCCAGAGGATCCTGATGCGCGGGTTACGGCGGATGGGCAACAATAGCTTTTTGATGCTCTGTAGCACGCTTTTCCTGTCTGCACGCGGAGCAAGGTGGTAGTGGAATGTTACCGCAAACCGCTTTTTCTCTTCTCTCAGCTTCGGATATGTGCGGCGCAATCGTCTTACCGCGCGGCGGAGACCCGTGAACGCTCGTAAGACATCTTTTGGGACGTCTCGCACGCGCTCCGCGCCTTCAACGCTCCATTCCAGACCGTTGCTCGCTCCATAGATGAATTCCGGAACACCGACTTTCCTTTGGATTACTGAAAGTGGCCGGCCGGTCACGATACAAACCGGCCACACTTGATTGAGCTCACGAAGCATGCGCCGGCTCGGAGCAGGAAGATATGCCCGGTGCGGGAGCGGTACAAAGGGAGAGAGGGTCCCGTCAAAGTCAAGCATAAGCGCGGCGC
>VMES01000072.1 GCA_007375655.1 Parcubacteria group bacterium Greene0416_79
ACCTGCCGCCAACGGTTTCGGCCAGATACTCATATTCCCGTTCCGGATCTATTACAATTACATCAGTATCAAACATAAGCGAACGCAGGATTTCGAGTTTTGTCATATACGACTTGCACGCGCCCGCTTTTGCGAAAACAACCGTGTTGTAGTTTTCGAGCGTAAAGCGGTCGAATAAAATAAGGCTGTTGTTGTGGCGATTAATGCCATAGAGTATGCCGCGGTTTGAGGTGAGGTCAAATGAGACGAATGGGAACGCGCTCCCCAAGGGAGAGGAGTTGAGCTTTGTGTGCACGAAGAGCTCGTCGTTCCCAAGCGGCGAGGTGCTCCGAAATCCTCCTTCCTGCTGGAAGAGCGCGGGCTTTATGAGTATGAGCTTGCCCTCCAAGAGCGCCCGGACCTCGGTCTCCACCTTGTCAATCTCCGCATCCGAGTCGCCGTAGATGGTGAGATAGATGCCGACATCAAAGAGTTTCTCGTTCGCCTGCAAAAGATCGTCGCGCAGCTTCTCTAAGTCCTGGTAGGCAGTGTCCAGAGAGGGGTCGCGTACCATTCCCTTCTCCTCGCGCAGGTGCATCTGGCTCTGCACCTCCGCGACCTTCTTCTGGAATTGCCGCAGGACTTTGGCGGTGTCAATCGGGTGTATGAAGATGGAGATGTCAAAGACCTTGTCTAGGTTTATGATGGGCGAGAACCACCCCTCAGTCAGATAGCGCGGGTAGGAAATGACAAAGTAGGTGCGCGTTATCTTGCCCGAGAGGTTTAGGGACTTGGGAGAGACCTTGAGCGCGGCCGGCGCAATCACATCCTGGAGTTCCAAGGCGCCGGATTGGAAGATCTGCTCCGGCAAAAACCCCGCGATCTCCCTTTCGCTTTTTTTCGGTTTGAAGAGGTTAAAAAAGCCCATGTCTGTAATGCTCATACTGCAAATGCAGAATGCGAATGCCGCGAATCAAGAGTCTTATATGTGGTATTCGCATAGTAATTTGTAGCACTCGCATTATGCGTTTGTAACGGCGTGCTCCGTCTCGCCCGGATTGAAGAGTTTGTAAAATAATTCCACCATCTCCTCGGTTCCGAGCTGCGCCACTCTGACGCCGCAGCGCGCGAGCCCTTGGTCCACGACCGAGACCCGCTGTTCCAACTGCGCGCGGTGCTCTTCAAACGAGCGCCCCCCGCCGCCTCCCTCCCTCCGCCAGCCCGGCAGGTTTTTTCGAATCGTTGCTCCGATTCCGCCCGCGCCGCTCCCCACTTCAAGAATCGCCGGCGTGTAGGGCACCACCACGAAGAACGTCTTGTTCATGATATTGACCTGCTCGGTGAACTGTTTGACGAACCCGATGTACTCGCGCGTCTGAATCTTGAGGAGCTCGTTTTTTTGGCCCGTATAGCGTTCTTCAAGAAGCGCCAGGTAGGGGGCAATGTCAAAGCGGCGCGACTCAACCACAATCTGGATCGAGAAATCAAGCGTGTTTAAAAACCCCTGGAACTGGGCGATAATCGCCATCTGATTGTCCTCGGATTTGAGCGCGAAGTTGACCGAGGATGCCATAAGAATGGCGCGGAGCCCCCCGTCGCGAAGCATCACGATGCCGTCGCGGATCTCTTGCACCGGAACGAACTCTTGGGAAGCCTTAGCGTTTAACGCAACCATAATGCGAATGCCGCGAATGTATAATGCTAATGCCGCGAATGAAGAATGCGAATACTGCAAATTATGCGGAGGCAGAGCTGTTAAGCACTCGCTTTGGGCACAGATGTTGTTGCTGAAAGTTCACTAGTAACCCAAGTTTGAGTGTTAATACCGCCACATAGCGCCTCATCTGATAGTAATCCTCTCGGGCTATGTGATGTTTCGCCTTGAAGTCAATTACCATTATACCCTCAATGATAAAGTCAGGCACATTGCGGCCGTTCTTCTCCCCTTGGAAGGAAGCGGGTAGTTGCGGTTCGCGTTGGTACTCAATGTGCTCATTTTTCAACAAAACCTCAAACGCATCCCCATATGAGCGTTCATTTCTGAAACGACCAAGGTCATTATGGACTTTGAAGCAGAGACCAGTGATTTTGTACGAGAGTTCCGGATGGATTAGGCTATCGTCCGCCATAGAGGTGCTTTAGTTGTTTCGTAAAATGTATAATGCGAATGCCGCCAATTGAAAACTAATAAGGATGCCGCGAAGGGCAAGAGGTAATACGTTTCTCATTTGCAGTATTTGCATTCTTCATTTGCGGTATTCGCATTACAACTACTTCTTGATGCTCTGATTGATATCCAGCGCCCAGCTCAAGTCCTTGAGACGGCTCTCGGAAAGCGCGGGTACGCCCGCATCCGGTTTCTTTTGAAGCGCCTCCGCCGGCGTGATCTTCTTGGGTTGCTTCCTCCACAGGTACAGACGGACGCCGAAGGCGTAGATAATGGCGGCTTGGAGCGTAAAGATGAACGGTTTGTTGTTAATCTTGAGAAACGCGAGCGCGAGCGCGAGCGCCGCGACGGGCGCGATGATAAAGAGCGCAACATAGAACGGCAGATACTGGTAGAGAATATAGACCATGCCGCCGCCCCCGACAAGGTAGACAAACTGCTTGACCGTGAGCGGACCAAACAGCTTGTCTTCAATATTTATGAATTGGGGAACTTGAAAACGCATGAGAAGCGTATAGCGTGTAACGTGTAGCGTATAACGGGAAGCGTGAAGCGGGGAGCGCAGGTCACTTTTTGAGCCCTGATAATATCCCCCAGAGCATTCTGCCGATTCGGTCGCCCAGCACGGTAAGATCATCACGCTCGGTTTGAGACAGATACTGCTGCGGATGTGCGAACTGGACTAAGTATGCGCTTTCCTTTAATGAGCCATAGGATATTTCCATAAAATTACGCAGTACCTCCTTGCGCTGTCTCGCGTATCCTTCTATATCATTCAACACGACTGACAGCGCCGCCCGACGAAGCTGTGAGGTCACGCCAAAGATCTCTTCCCTCGGAAACTTTTTGGTGCATCGGTACACCTTCTGCACGTATTCATCCATTAACTGTTTAAGCTGCGCGTGAAAATTCTTTTCTTCCATACGTTACACATTACGTCTTTTCTTCCGCTACACGCTACACGTTGCGCGTTACACGCTCTCCCGGTACGGATCAATCGTGTACCGTTTTTCCTCTTTCGGCACGGAGACCGGGGATCGGAGCTTTTGTTCCAGGAAATCGTGCGGTTCCTCCGCGCGCGAAACAAGCGCTCCCATCGGCGCATCGCTTGCCGGCCGCATCTTGCCTTTCGGCGCCGGAACCGCAGGCGGTTGTTCCGCACTTCGCCGGTCGGCTGCGCCTGTATCCCACCTCGCCTCCGGCGAATACGGCGTTGCGGCAGCGGTTAGTCCGCCAGCGAGCGGCTAG
>VMES01000073.1 GCA_007375655.1 Parcubacteria group bacterium Greene0416_79
TTGTAGCATTCGCATTATACTATGCTCTAAGTTGTTTTACTTTCTCAAACCCGATGAGGAGCAGCGTAATCGCGAGCCAGACGAACGCGAATACCGAGAGGGTCGTGTTTCCCGCTCCTGCCACCTTAAGTATATAGATGTTGAAAAAGGTGTGCAAGAGAATGGCTGCGGATAACCCGAGCAAGAGATTCAGGCGCTTGATGTGCCTATGCCTGTTGAATCCGAGCGCCAGGAAGAAACCGAGCGCCCCCGAGGTGACGATGTGGAGGAGCGTCGCGCCGACAAAGCGCAGTACCCCGAGGTCAACGACATGCACCACCCCGCCTTGGTTAAAGGCCCCCACCAGAAAGAGCGTGTTCTCAAGCGCGGCAAAGCCCAAGGCAGCGGTAATGAGATAGATGAGCGAATCAATCGGTTCGTCGTTTTCTCTCCCCCGAAGCGCCGAGAGATACGCCGCGCTGTACTTAAGCGTTTCCTCAACAATCGCCCACCCGATAATGACAAAAAGGACAGAGGTACTGTTGCCGAGCGCGTCTTGACAGCCGGTGAGCGCATTCGGAGTCGCCCGGTTGCAGATCCATTGTTCGAGCGGGAGCGCGAAGAAGACGGCGAGCATACCTGCGATAAACGACCCCATGAGCCAGAACCACAGCCACAAGAGGGCGGGGAGGACGCCGCCCAAGAGAGAGAAGAATAGGATGGAAGGAGACATGAGATAGTTAGTAGATAGTAGTAAGTAGTTAGTAGGGTAAGATGAAGAAATTGTTTAGAAGTTCATTCGGATATTTTACTACCGACTACTATCTACTTGTTACTAACTTCGGCAACCGGCCACTTCTGCACCATAAGCATCTCCTCTTTGGTAGCGGGCTGCTTCCACAACTGCCAAATCTCTTCAGTGACGAATGGGATAAACGGATGAAGCGATTTGAGCACTTTCTCAAGCGTATAAAGCAGGAATTGTCTCCGCGACCGTTGCGCCTCCGGCGTTCCGTTCTTCAGGAGTTCCTTGCTTTCTTCCAGTATTCGGTCCGCGAGCGTATGCCATGTGTAGTGGTACAGCTTTTCCGCCGCGAGGTAGAAACGACACTCCAAAATATCGTCCGTGATGTCCTCAAGGAGCGCGTGAAGTTCTTTCCACAACTCTGCGTCGCGTGTGCCGTATGCCGTGAAGTGCTCTTCATAGGGAGCATCCGCGGTGTGTTCCATGATGAATCGCGCGATATTCCAGAGCTTGTTTGAGAAATGCTTGTATCCTTTAATCTTGTTTTCCGAGATCCTGCTGTCGTTCCCGGGCGCGGTGCCGACAATGAGAGAGAGGCGCATGGCATCCGCTCCGTACTTTTCAATCATCTCTACCGGGTCAATGATGTTCCCGAGGGACTTTGACATCTTCTTGCCGCCTTCATCGCGCACGAGCCCGTGCAGGTACACGGTGCGGAAGGGAATGTCGCCCACGAGATACGTGCTCATAAGAATCATCCGCGCCACCCAAAAGAAGAGAATGTCATAGCCCGTATCAAGCACATCGGTCGGGTGGTACCGCTCAAGGTCTTTGGTCTGTGCTGGCCAACCGAGCGTGGAGAAGGTCCATAGTCCCGAAGAAAACCAAGTATCAAGCGTATCCGGGTCCTGCTCCCATCCGTCTCCCTTCGGCGTCTCAATACCCACATACACTTCTTCGCCGGTGTTTTGAGGATTTGGATTTTGAGCTTGTTTGAAAATTGGAAATTGAAAATTGGAAATTCCTGTTCTGGTATCGGTCCTCCGATACCAAACAGGTATCCTATGTCCGTACCAGAGTTGCCGCGAGATGCACCAGTCGCGCAGACGGTCAATCCAGTGGAAATATATCTTGGCGAACCGCTCCGGAATAATCTTTATCTGTCCGTTCGCGACGGCCGTCCGCATGAGTTCTTTGAGCGTAACCTCCTGTCCCTTTTCTATATTCTTGATTCTTGACTCCTGTATCCTGAATCTTTTATTCACCGCCACAAACCACTGCTTCTTTATCTGCGGCTCAATCACTCCGCCGCCGCGGCTGTTTGTCGCGATGCGGTGGAGATAGCGCTCGTCAGTTCTCTCAATCAAATCCTTCCCCCTGAGTTTCTCCACAATGAGCGTCCGCGCCTTCTTGATATGCATGCCCGCGAACTCTCCGGCAATAGGGAGGAGCGTGCCGCGTTCGTCTATAATCTGCTCTCTTTCCAGTTTGTGCCGCTCCGCGATCTCAAAGTCAGTCGTGTCGTGCCACGGCGTAATGGTCATGGCGCCGGTGCCGAACTCCATCTCAATCGCCTCGTCCTTGATGACGGTTGCGGTGATCCGCCCGTTTATCCATTCAAGCGGGATTCTCTCTCCGTGCGCGTAGTTCGCGTATCGCGCGTCTTTGGGGTGCACCACCACGTACTTGTCTCCGAACTTGGTCTCCGGACGCGCTGTGCCGATGACAAACGGCCCGTACTTGAGGTAGTAGAACGGCGCCGCCTCTTCCTTCCACTCCACTTCATCGTCCGAGACCGTGGTCTGGAGCTTCGGGTCCCAGTTGACGATGCGGTGCCCTTGGTAGATGAGCCCATCGTGGTACATGCGCGTAAAGGCGCTGCGGACGGCGCGGCTTCGCGCCTCGTCAAGCGTGAACGCAAGGCGGCTCCAGTCAAGGGATGCCCCCATCTTCTTTAACTGCGAGATGATGCCTTGGCGGCTTGTCTCGGCAAACTCTTCCACCCGTGCAAGAAAGGCGTCGCGCCCGAGGTCATGGCGCGTCTTTCCTTCTTTCTGGTAGAGCAACTCTTCCACCTTTGACTGCGTGGCGATGGCGGCATGGTCGGTGCCGGGCACCCAAAGGGTCTTTTTGCCGCGCATCCGGTGGAACCGCACCATGATGTCCTCAATCGTCGCGGTCGCGGCGTGTCCCATGTGAAGCGCTCCCGTAACATTCGGCGGAGGGAGCAGCATGGAAAACGCCGATGCACGTTGATTATCCGCGCCCATCCGCGTCTCTGCATCTGCGTTTATCCGCGTCTCCGGCTTGAAGAAGCCGCTCTCTTCCCAGAGCGTATAGATGTGGTCCTCGGTCTCCTGCGGGTTGTAGGGCTTTAAGAATTTTTCGTGTAGCACCTTGAAATGATAACAGAAAAAGGGCGTACTCAAAAGACGCACGGTGAGAAAAAACACCCCACTGATTGTAGTGGGGCGTGATTAGAGAGCAGGGATTCTGTTAGAGTAAGGATGAACTACTCTGTATCCTCGCCTCCGAACCGCACTCAATGCCGGACAGGTGCGTTGCCCGCACCCTACCCCACTGATTTTTTGGTTCGTTTTTTGCTTGTCCTCTGCAGGATGAATGGCGAGCGCGTATGACTTCGCTATGGGGGAAGACCATCCATCTGTGCAAAAGGACCTGCACAATGAGGCAGAAGAGGCCCTGAAGAGTCCCAGAACCCCTGCTAAATGTAAAAGCACTGGGAGAGATACTACTCCATCTCCGTTTTCAATGCAAGGAGAAACCTGTAACAATTCCTTTCCACAGGTGCGAGTGCCGTAACGTTGCAACGAGCGGCCAGTGTCAGCAATTGACTCTGGTCTTCATGGTATCCCCAGTCAGACGCTCTGCTTGATCAATCGCATCCCTAAAGGGGGCGCAGTCGGACAATAAAAACCCGCCGGCCCCAATTAATTTTTGTCAATTAACGGATGTCGGCGGGTCGCAGAGGTGAGAATGCATCGCAGTGCCACATGCTCGAGAGTTTCGCGACCACATCTTCAGATGCCGCAGATGATCGGCGCTCTGCGTCTGAGAGAATAGCAGAGAACCGGCAAAAAGAAAACCCCTTGAAAAAGAAGTATCATCAGTTGTCGTCTGAAGAGCGGTTCGTCATCGAGAAGTTATACGCGGCAAAGGTCGTCATCCGCACCATCGCGGAGTTTCTTG
>VMES01000074.1 GCA_007375655.1 Parcubacteria group bacterium Greene0416_79
CCTCAATGACCGGCCGAGGGAATGCATTGGCTTCAAAAGCCCGAGAGAGTATTATTCGTCATTAACAGCGTCTGTCCTACTTGAGGGGTAACTGGAGGATCCTGAAACATAGAGCCACAATAGCACAAAACGAAGCAAACGAAAACCGCCCCGACTCTTTGTCGGGGCGGGGGCTTTATCAGCGTTTATCTGCGCTCTGTATCAGCGCGCATCTGCGGCTCGCTAGAGCATCTTCACATCAATGCTCACCCCGGACGGAAGCGAGAGATTAGTAAGCGCCTCAATGAGTTTGGGAGTGGGATTAATGATGTCTATGAGCCGCTTGTGCACTCGCATCTCAAACTGCTCCCGCGCGTTTTTGTAGATAAAAGAGGAACGGTTCACGGTGTACTTCTTGATCTCGGTCGGAAGCGGAATAGGGCCTTCCACCTGTGCGTCAAACCGATACGCGGTATCAAGAATTTGCTTGACGGACGCGTCAAGAATTTTGTGCTCGTAGGCGCGCACCCGAATACGCAGTTTCGCCGCCAGCGCAACTTTCGCAACCGTCTTCCGCGCGCGCGTAACTTTAGGTTTCGCGGCAGTTTTCGGCTTTGTAGCCCTTTCAGATGTTGATTTGGCAGGCATGGGTTCGGGTAAATCCTAAATTCTAATTTCTAAATCCTAAACAAACAATAATATCTAATACCTAAACCAAAAAAATGACTGCGGTTTATGAATTGGTGATTTTGAATTTATGATTTGTTTAGAGTTTCGGATTTAGGATTTAGAGTTTCCAAAATTATCGCTACGCGATAATTTTGGTCACCACTCCCGCTCCCACCGTCTTCCCTCCCTCGCGAATCGCGAAGCGCTGTTTCTCCTCAAGCGCAACCGGCGCGACAAGCTTCACTTTGAAATTAATCGTGTCTCCCGGCATCACCATCTCGGTCTTCTCTGGAAGCGTCACCTCGCCGGTCACATCGGTCGTACGGATGTAGAACTGCGGCTTGTAACCCGCAAAGAACGGCGTGTGCCTCCCGCCCTCTTCCTTTTTAAGAATGTATACCTCTGCCTCAAACTCGGCGTGGGGCGTCACCGTCCCGGGCTTCGCAATCACCTGCCCGCGGTGCACCTCTTCCTTCTTGGTGCCGCGGAGCAACACTCCGGCATTGTCTCCGGCCATGCCTTCCTGCAGGGATTTATTGAACATCTCAATGCCGGTCACGGTGGTCTTGGTCGTTGGCTTGAGCCCGATAACATCAACTTCCTCACCGACCTTCACCTTGCCGCGCTCAATGCGGCCCGTTACTACGGTGCCGCGCCCTTCAATAGAGAAGATATCTTCAATCGGCATGAGAAACGGCTTGTCAACTTCGCGCACCGGAATCGGGATGTGGGTATCAAGCACTTGAAGAAGGGTCTCAATGCTCGCTACCCCTTCCGCGTCGCCCGCAAGCGCCTTAAGCGCAGAACCCTTAACAATCTGGGCTTCCTTGCCGTCAAATCCATACTTAGTGAGCAGTTCGCGAACTTCCTCTTCCACCAGGTCCAGCAGGTCTTTATCCTGCACCAAGTCAACTTTATTGAGATACACCACAATCTTCGGCACGCCCACCTGCTTCGCAAGCAAGATGTGCTCGCGGGTCTGCGGCATGGGCCCGTCCACCGCAGACACGACGAGAATCGCGCCGTCCATCTGGGCCGCGCCCGTAATCATGTTCTTCACGTAGTCCGCGTGCCCGGGGCAGTCAACGTGCGCGTAGTGCCGATTTCCGGTCGCATACTCAACATGCGAAATCGCGATGGTGATAATCTTTGACGGGTCGCGGCGTCCTTCTTTCTCGGACGCTTTGGCGACATCATCATAACTGCGCGCCTTTGCAAGCCCCTTCTTCGCCTGCACCGCGCAAATGGCGGCGGTGAGTGTCGTCTTGCCGTGGTCAACATGGCCAATGGTCCCCACATTAATATGCGGCTTGTCTCGCTTAAATTCTTCTGTCATGATTTTTCGTAAAACCGAAAAACAACTGAGAATCCTTAATCTTTTATCCTTAACGAGGACCCAAAGGCGTCTCTTGGTTAAGGATGAAGGATTTAATCGTAATTCGAATTCGTTGTGTTAGCTGATAATTAAATGCCTTACATCGTACGCCCCGCCGCGCAAAACTTCGCATACGGATGATCACTATATCACAAAAAGAAAAGGCGACAAAGAAGTCGCCACACGCGACATCTTCTAGCATAGCAGAGGCCGCCGAAGCACGCAACTTCGCTATGAAGGGGTAGCTTCAAGAATATAATGCAACACCTACCGGAAAACGGCTTGATTCTCCCCTTGAATGAAAAGAGAACAAAATCCCCCGCGACACCCGCCCGAACGACTGAAGACAGCGTTCAGTCGGGCGGGCGCTACACGCTCTATTCACTCCTCCCCATCCTCTTCCTCACCGGCATCGCGAGCGCCAACTCCTTCGTGCCGCCCGTCCGTACACGCGCAAGGGAGGAGCGGCTCGCCCTCTTTCTTGCACCCCTCGGTTTGGCAGACGCCTTGCGCTCCTGCCTCGCCATCACACCCGCCGGTACAAATATAGTGCGTCATGACTAAAGTAAGTACCAATCTACTAATGAGAACTGATCAACGAATACCTGCCAATAAGGTTAAAAAGCGACACTGCAGGGCATTAACCCTACGGATTGCTCCGATACAACCCTGCGCTCCGTGCAGGGTATCGGATTCGTAGCCATTCGTATCATTCGCATAATTCGTATATTGGTATGTTTATCTACAATAAAATCCCGAATTCAAAAAACCGCTCCTGTTTTAGGATTTTGAGATTTGAATTTAGAATTTGTTTAGGATTTGAAATTTGCAGTTTGGAATTTAAATATTGTTTAGGATTTAGATATTAGGATTTAGGTTTTGGTATCTTAACTTACCTCCCTCTCGCCTGCCGAAGCGCCTCCAAGACGCTCCCGATGAGTTCCGTATTTGGCCCGATGTAGAAGGACGTGGGCGCTCCGCCTTCTACTGGCGCTGGTGGCATGCGTCCTCCTGCGTCTGGCGATGCAGGAGGTGGGAGAAGACGTTCTCCTTCCTGCCGGTACGCGTCTTCTGTTCGCCGTTCAACCTCCCTCCGATACTGCTCCTCGTATTGCCGGTTAAACTGTTCCTCTACTTGCCGCTTGACCTCTTGCTCATATTGCGCTTTATATTGCCGTTGAAATTCTTCCTGGAATCTCTCCCGCGGCGCGCCTCTTCAAAACACTCGCGCATCGTGCGTTCCTCCCCCGCTGATGGCCGCCGTTTGCCGAATGTGGAGAAAAACTCCTCGCCCAATTTTTCTTCAAGGCA
>VMES01000075.1 GCA_007375655.1 Parcubacteria group bacterium Greene0416_79
TTTTCAAGCGCGGGATGGGACGTTTGTCTCTGCGGCCGGGCTCAAGTCCGGTTTTCTCGCCGCCATCCGCCCGTCCGAGGTCGGAGACCCGGAGACGCTCCTAAACGCTCTCGGGGAGATACTGCCGCTTGAGCGGGAGAGTTTTTTCGCCAAGGCGGCTAAATCAGAAGACCCGTATGAAGAATTGACGCGCCGCATCTCGCCCAAAGACGCGGAGCGCATCACGGCAAAGCAACTTCCCGGCGTCTCTTTGTATAAAGAGCGTTGGCGTTTCTATCCCGGGGAGCGCCTCTCGGCGCACCTCCTCGGATTTGTCGGATGGGACGGAGTCCTGCGTTCCGGCCGGTACGGCTTGGAGCGGTATTACGATGACGTGCTCTCTCGCGGCAGCGAGTCAGTCTACCGGAATTTTTTCAGCGAGCTTCTCTTTGATGTTGCCAAGGCGGTTGGAGAGAACGAGCGCGGCGCGGGAGATATCGTAACGAGCATTGAACCGAGCGTGGCCCAGGTGCTTGAGGATACGCTTGAAGATGTCTCCGAGCGCTTTAGCGCATCGCGCGCCGGGGGCATCGTGATGGACCCCATGACGGGGCGGATATACGCGCTCTCGCTTCTCCCCAGTTTCAACCCGAATGAATTTTCAAAGGAGGCGGAGGTTAATGTCTTCAGCAATTTTCTCACGGAAGGCGTCTTTGAGATGGGTTCCATCATCAAGCCGCTTACCCTTGCGGCGGGATTGGACGCGGGCGTGATTACCGCGACGAGCACCTATCTTGACGCGGGGTTTTTGGTCCTCAATGAGAAGCGCATCTCCAATTTTGACGGAAAGGGAAGAGGGCGCGTCTCGATGCAGGAAGTGCTCAATCAGTCGCTCAACACCGGCGCCGCGTATGTGGCGCTCCAACTTGGGGCCGAGCGCTTCCGAAAGTATTTTCAGGGCTACGGATTCGGCGAAGAGACCGGTATTGACCTTCCGAATGAAGCCCCCGGCTTGGTTCGGAATCTTATGAGCACGCGCGAGATTGAATTGGTGACTGCGTCGTATGGGCAGGGTATTGCGCTCACGCCCATTCAGACGGTGCGCGCGCTTGCGGCGCTCGCGAACGGGGGGGTTCTCGTCACTCCGCATCTGGTGACCAAGATTAACTATGAGCTTGGGTTTTCCCGGTCCGTGGAGAAAGACGAGCGGGTGCGCATCTTGAAGCGCGAGAGCGCGGAGGAGATGACGCGGATGCTGGTACAGGTGGTGGATACGGCCCTGCTTCAGGGGGCGTATAAACTGCCGCATCACACGGTTGCCGCGAAGACCGGCACCGCGCTCATTGCCAATCCAGAGGGCGGAGGGTACTATGAGGACCGGTTTCTGCATACGTTCTTCGGATACGTTCCGGCGTATGAGCCGCGCTTTATCGTCTTCTTGCTTCTTGCGGAACCGAAAGGGACGCCCTTTGCCGCGTATTCGCTCACCGAGCCCTTTATGAAGATTGTGAAGTTTTTGATTAACTATTACGGGATACCTCCCGATCGATAAGTCACGGAACTGACACGGAACCTCGTGTTTCTATGAAGCAGTTTTTTAAATCCGTCGTTGTGCGCGTATTGACGTTTGAGGCGCGGCTCGTGCTTCAGAGGCACAAGCCGAAGATTGTCGCGGTGACGGGCACGGTCGGGAAGACCACGGCGAAAGACGCGATCTATGAGATGCTCGCGCAATTTTTCTATGTCAGAAAGAGCGAGAAGAGTTTTAATACCGAGATCGGCGTGCCGCTCGCGATTCTCGGGCTCTCAAATGCCTGGAGCAATCCGTTCCTCTGGATGCGGAATCTATTCGCGGGCGCGTTCATCGCCCTGTGCTCTCGCGAATATCCGCGGTGGCTCGTACTTGAGGTCGGCGCGGATGCGCCGGGAGACATACGGCGCATCACGCACTGGCTCGCTCCCGATGTGGCGGTTCTGACACGGCTTGCCGAGGTGCCGGTGCATATTGAGTTTTTCCCCTCGGTTGAGGCGCTCGTTCTGGAAAAAGGCGCGTTGGTAGAGGCGCTTTTGCCGGGGGGCCTTCTCGTGCTTAACGGCGATGATAGAGAGGTGCTTTTTATGAAGGCGCGCGCGCCCGGCCGCCGGTGCCTTATCTTTGGGAGCGGGGAGAGCGCGGCAGTACGCGCGTCCCATTACGCGGTCTTCTATGACGAGGAAGAAGGAGGCGGTGCGCCCGCGGGCGTTACGTTTCGGGTGAACGCTCTCGGCAATTCTCTGCCGATTCGGATCTCCGGCGCGCTGGACAGGCAGCTCATGCCGCCCGTTCTCGCGGCGTTTGCGGTTGGCATTGGGGAAGGACTCAATCTGGCGCGCATTGCCGAGGCATTCTGCAACTTTGCCCCGCCGCCGGGGCGGATGCGGCTTATTCGCGGGAAAAGGGAGACCTGCCTCATTGACGATACCTATAACGCCTCCCCGGTCGCGATGAGCGAGGCGCTTCAGACACTTGGGGAACTCAAGACCGCGGGGCGGAAGATTGCGGTGCTCGGCGATATGCTTGAACTCGGCAAGTATTCCGATGCGGAGCACGAGAGGGCGGGTACGCTCGCGGCGTCCTCGTGCGACATTCTTTGTACGGTCGGGTTGCGCGCGCGCCAGATTGCCGAAGGGGCCCGCGCGTCTCGCATGGATGCGTCACAGATCTTGTCTTATGAAGAGAGCGCGCGCGCCGGCGCGGAACTGGAGCCCATGCTTGAACGAGGCGACATCGTGCTCGTCAAGGGCTCCGCGCGAATGCGCATGGAGCAGATAGTCTACGCACTCATGGCAGAACCAGAGTGCGCGAAGGAACTTCTCGTGCGGCAGGAAAAAGAATGGACGAAACGCTCATGCCTTGCCCCGTGACAAATTTTATGAAAAAGTAGATATGCGGCCCTATCGTCTAACGGTCAGGACACGAGCTTCTCAAGCTCGGAATCGGGGTTCGATTCCCCGTGGGGTCACCCGACTTCAAAACTCCCGCTCACCAGAGCGGGAATTTTGAAGTCGGGTGAACTAATTATATCATTCGCTCGAATTTTGCACGAACGGAAATAGAACGGATGAACACCCCGCCACCGAAGAAAAACGCCCTTTCCTTTTTGAAAAAGAATCCCCCGCGCACAAATCAGGAAGCAAGGAGCGTTTTTCTTCGGTGCTGCCTTCGATGACTTCGGGCAGGGCGGTGCTTGACAGAGCGTATGTAGGAATGTTAGGATATTGGGAGCATTTTGTCCCTTTACAGCGCGGTTTTGCAGAGTGTGAGCTGCCTTGAGCTTCTTATAAATAAGCGGTTCAAGGCAGCTCA
>VMES01000076.1 GCA_007375655.1 Parcubacteria group bacterium Greene0416_79
CTTCAAAGCGCGCCACAGATAAAGGCGCTCGCGCAAAAATACAGGCGCGCCAAGCACATGCTCGTACTCGGGCGGAAATATCACGCCGCGACCGCTTTGGAGGGCGCTCTCAAGCTCAAGGAAATATCGTATATCCACGCGGAAGGGTATAATGGAGCAGAGATGAAACACGGGCCCATCGCGCTTATTGACAAAACATTCCCTTCAATTGTCGTGGCGCCCAAAGACAGTGTGTACGAAAAAAACATATCGCATATTGAGGAACTCAAGGCGCGCGGCGGAAAGGTCATCGCGATTACGACCGAAGGGAACAAAGAACTGAAAGGGCGTGCGGATGATCTTCTCTTTATTCCCAAGGTAACCGAACTCCTCTCCCCCATTCTCGGTTTCATTCCCCTGCAGCTTCTTGCCTACTATCTCGCGGTTGCGCGCGGCGCTGATGTGGATAAACCGAGAAATCTCGCGAAGAGCGTGACCGTAGAGTAATCGGAATGCGAATGCTACAAATGGGGAGGAGAATGGGTGGGGTGATTCGCAGAATTCGCATTCTTCATTCGCGGTATTCGTATTATATATTCATATGAAGGCGCTTGTATTTGATGTAACCAAAGGTGGATGGGAGAGCACCCGCGGTTTTGAGTTGCAGAATGTTCCCGAGCCGGTTTTGAACGAGAAGAAAGACCCGACCGATGCGGACAAGGTGATTCTCAAGGTGCACTATGCGGGCATCTGCGGGACCGACCGCGGTATCTGGAACCGCGTCGCGTTTAAGGACCAGATTTTGCGGAGTATTAAGGCGGAGGGAAAAACCCGCCGTATCCTTGGGCACGAGTTCTTCGGCGAAATTGTCGCGCTAGGGAGCAAGGCGAGTAGTGTCGCTCCATCCCCATTAAGAAAGGGGGTCTCCGATTCTCACCGGAGGGGGATTGTCCCTCTTAAAGTGGGTAACTTTGTGGCTCCAGAATCCCATGTCGTCTGTAATAAATGCTTCCAGTGCCTGCGCGGAGAAAAGCATGTCTGTACCAATGAAAAGATATTGGGCATTTCGCATGACGGCGGATTCGCTGAGTTCGTGAAGTTGCCCGCGCATATCGTCTGGAAAACCGATACGAAAGTAATCCGGCCAGAACTCGGCGCCATGCAGGAGCCATTTGGAAACGCGGTGCACGCCGCGTCAAAAGTCCCGCTTAAGGGAAAGACCGTCGCCATCTTCGGCTTGGGTCCCATCGGGCTCTTTCTCCTCCTTGTGGCGCGCGGGCAGGGCGCCAAGCATATCATCGGGGTGGAGCCGAATCCGGTCTCTATTGAGATGGCGAAGCGGCTCGGTATTGACTATGCGATTCCGCTCAGAAGCCAGGCTTCCGCGCGGCGCGGAAGCCTGGCTTCTGCAACTTCTTACACGCACAACCGCGAGGTGACTGACGAAATTATGCGAATCACGAACGGACTCGGCGTTGATGTGTCGTTCGAGATGGCAGGGTTCAACTCTTCGTTAAACAACGCGCTCTTCGCCACGCGCCGTGGCGGAGATGTGATTGCCTTCGGCATTAAGACCGGCGATTTCGTGCTTGAGGACTACAATCGCTTTATTGTCCGCGGTCTCACGGTCCATGCCGTCATTGGACGGCGCCTCCCCGAGACCTGGGAGATGACGCAGAAGCTCTTCGCCGACCCGAAAAACAAGATTCAGGAAAATATCTGGAATGTGATTCTAAACCAAGGGCAAGATACCATTTTGCCGCTCCGCGAGTATACTAGGGAACGATTTGAGCAGATGATGGCGAAACACCCAAAGATATTAATAGAGATATGATACCAATGTACGAATCCGCCGCGGCGAACTAATGCTACGAAAAAATACTAATGTCATATCTACATCATTCGTATTTTTTCGTAGCATTCGCATGCATTAGAGTTTCGTATCACATATATGTTTTCACCCAACCTTAAATCAGAAATCAAACAAGAACTTACGGCCATGCGCGAGGGTGGGTTGTGTAAAGTTGAGAAGACGATTGAGGGTCATCCTGGCACGGAAATAAAGGTGGACGGGAAGAAGCTCATCAACCTTTGCGCCAACAACTACCTCGGGACCTCCCAGCAAAAGAAGGTAATCAAAGCGGCACAGAAGGCGTTGAAGGAATACTCACTCGGACTCAACAGTGTCCGCTTCATCGTGGGCACCACCGACCTTCACAAGAAGCTTGAAAAGGCAATTTCTAAATTCTTCGGCACCGAAGACACCATTCTGTACACTTCCTGTTTTGACGCCAACACCGGACTCTTTGAGGTGCTCCTCACCGAAAGTGACGCTATCTTTTCCGACGAGCTGAATCATGCCTCCATCATTGATGGTATCCGTCTTTGCAAGGCCGAGCGATTCCGCTTTACGCACAGCGACATGGCAGAACTGGAAAAACAGCTTATTCAAGCAAAGGATAAGCGGCGACGGCTTGTGGTAACCGACGGGGTATTTTCAATGGATGGTGAGGTGGCGAAACTGGATGAAATAGCGCGACTTTGTGAGAAATATGACGCACTTTTTGTTGTTGATGACTCGCACGGAACGGGCGTCTTAGGCAAGACCGGCAGAGGTAGTGTTGAAGAAAAGGGAATTCTCGGAAAGGTTGATATCATCACCTCCACCTTCGGAAAAGCGCTCGGCGGAGCGGGTGGCGGTTTTACCACGGGACGAAAGGAAATTATTGACCTCTTGCGCCAGCGAAGCCGAACCTATCTCTTTTCAAACAGCTTGATGCCCGCTATCGCGGGAGCCGCGCTCTATGTGATAGAACACTTTGACAAGGAGTTTTTACCGCTAAAGAAGAAACTTTCGGAAAACACCGTATACTTCCGAACAAAGCTGGAAAAATTGGGTTATACCTTGGGAGGCCCTCCTTCCCCTTCTTCCGTGAAGGATGAAGCCTGCCCGCCGATTGGCAGGCGGGGATTAAGGATGAGGGATTCTGCTTCCATTCATCCGATTACGCCCGTGATGATTGGGAACGAAGTGAAGACCATGGCGCTCGCGGATGCGCTTCTTAAAGAAGGCGTCTATACGCGGGGCTTCGCCTATCCGGTCGTGCCGAAAGGAAAAGCACGCATTCGCATTCAGATATCCGCCGCGCATACCAAAAAGCAACTTGATAACGCGATTGTGGCCCTCAAACGAGTCGGTAAAAAATTATCGTTATATGATACCAATATACAAATCCGCCACGGCGGACTAATGCAACGAAAAAATACTAATAAAAAATTGTGTATTCGTATTTTTTAGTAGCATTCGCAT
>VMES01000077.1 GCA_007375655.1 Parcubacteria group bacterium Greene0416_79
AAGTAAATTTAAATTTTGAATGGATTTGCCGTCATCAGAAAAAAGGTGCGCTACGATATCAAGCGGGAGGTTTTCGCGTGTGAGCGCTGCGGTTTTGTTTTCCTGCGGCCGCTTAAAAAGAGCGCCAAAGATTTTTATGAGAAGAAGTTCTATCGGAAATCCTACGGGCCAGTGTACAGTAAATCCTCTACTCCGCGGGAGATTTTTGAGATGTACTATCCGTTTCAGAAAGATATTGTGCAAAAGATTGAGCCGATTCTTCGGAAGGATATGAAGGTACTTGATGTGGGCTGCTCCACTGGCCACTTTCTTGCGGCACTAAAGGGCAAGGTGGCGGCGCGGGTGGGAATTGAGCTTTCCAAAAAGGAGGCCTCGTTCGCGAACCGTCATCGTGGTTTTAAGGTATACGACAAGCCAATGGAGGAGCTTGCCTTGCCGGAGGGCCCGTTTGATCTCATCACGGCCCTTCAGGTTTTGGAACATGTAGAGCATCCTTTGCAGTTTCTGCTTAAGCTTAAAAAAAATCTGAAGCCGGAAGGTTACCTTTATCTCGAGCTTCCCAATCTTAATGATCCTCTGTTGTCCTATTACAAAGTCGCCGGTTATGCCGATTTCTATTATCGGGAGCCGCATCTCTCGTACTTCACTAAGAAGACTCTCTCTATGCTCCTTAAGAAGGCTGGCCTTCGGGGAAAGATAGGGAACGTACAGCGGTATAATATCCTGAATCACCTGCACTGGCTCGCAACCGGCAAGCCGCAGGGCGATTTTACTATGGGGAACAGAACGCCCGTGCTCATGGGAGCGGGTGTGAAAGATATGCGCGTACGAAAGGACTTCAATGACTTCATCGCCCGTGCTGACCGCGAATACAAGAAGCTTATCGAGAGGAACTGGCTCGGTGAGAGTCTGACCTTTCTTGGCCGGAAGCGTGTCCGGCCAGAAGCATAATGTATGGAAGTGAGGGCACGGTCGGGGTATACTATTCAAACGCCCAAGGCATCCGATTGAGGTACACGCATCTTATGGCAACCGATTTTTCAAGAGCATACGTTGAGGCATCAAAGAAGCGGCTTCGCTTCTCGTCTCTTTGGTTTCAGATGAAGTTTTGGCGCTTCATTAAGAAATGGCGGATGGTTCGGCGGTATTTCGCTTCAAAGAAGATTCATTCAAGCCTCGCCCCCTGCGCGCTCACCGCACAGTTTGACGCGGCCGCGGATCATTTTCAGAAACATACATGGGCTTTTGTGGAAGAGGTGCTGTCTTCGGATTTCCTCGACGAACTTTGCAGCAACTGGCCAAAAAAGTTCTACCTTGAACCGCCTCGGGAACAGGAAAAAAGTTATAATATCGGCTTTTCCTGGATATGCGGCATGGAACCCGATTTTCGCTACTATGATCCTCACGGACAGTGCCGGATCCTTCGCACGTTTCTCAACTATATGCGCTCGGATGAGGTTGCGCTTCGGGTTAAAAAAATCACGGGAAGCGAGGAGGAACTCTTCTGCTATTCGTTTATTTTGACCGATGCGGAGCCGGGAGCAGAAGTCATTCCGCATAAAGACAGCATCCAGGATGACGCCGACGCAGTCAATTTTTTCAACATCATATTTTTCATTGACGCGGCGGGAGGAAAAAACTCGGGAGCGCTCACCCTCTCGCGCGACAATGAGCTTCGCCGCATCATCTTCGAGCCGCCTCGTCTCCGAAACACCGCGCTTCTGTACAATTCGCTGTCGGATTATTATCACGGCTTCCCGCCGATTGCGAGCGGTAAGTTCCGCCGCTCTATCGGCGTGCAGTTTTGCGGTAGAGCATTCGTGCAAAAGCAACACTCGTGAGTTACTATGGCAACCTATGCTGATTTGTGAAATTGGTCACAACCACTTGGGAGACCTCGCCTACGTTGATGAGTATGTGGGCGCTCTTTTGGAAGCCGCCCCGGATGCCGTTACATTTCAGTATCGTGAGCCAGCGCGCTATCATGGCGAGGACGCGCGCTTACGATTGCCGGACGCGACTTTCTCCAAGGCGCGATTGCGCTTTCAGGAGCGGGGTATACGATTCGGCGTCGCGATAGGTGAAGAATCAAAAATAGGTTTCTTCGAGAGCATCGGCGTTGATTTTTACAAGGTGTTGAGCAAAGATCTAGCGAACACCTCGCTTATTACCATGGTTGCACGCACCCAAAAACCCTTCTCTATCTCAACAGGCCTTTCAGATCTCGGAGAAATTGATCGAACCGTATCTTGGGCGAAGAAAAAAGGGTTCACATTTTCTCTTATTCATACCACGCTCACCCACCGTCCCGATGATGTGAATCTCAAAGCGATTCCGGCGCTCCGTGAGCGTTACGGCGTACCCGTGGCATTCGGCAGCCACGCAACCAACTATCATGTGCTCTACGCGGCCCTCGGGTTTGAACCATCCGACATTTTCTTTTATGTGAAGGGTAATCGTCCGGGGAAACACTCCGATGGCGACCACTCGGTCCCGCTTGCAAAACTCAAGGAGGTGATAGCCAATCTCCGCGAGCTCTCGGTCATGATCGGAAGCGGAACCAAGTTCAAGACCGCGAATCTTATCCGCAAAGAAGGATGATATGGAAATGAGCATCAAGAAAAAAGCTGTTGTCCTCGGAGGAACAAGCGGCATGGGGCAGGCGATTGTAGAGGCGCTTTCTGCGCTCGGTTTTTCGGTCGTTGCCGCTTCAAAAAAGGATATTGACACTTCCGACCTAGAATCAGTGAAGCGCTTTGCGCGCAAGGAGCAGCATACGGACATTTTGGTGCTCAACACCGGTGGTCCTCCCGCCAAGCAATTTTTTGAAATCACAGAGACAGAATGGCTTACCTACCACAATCAGTTGTTTCTCGGCTTCTGCGTTCTGCTTAAAGAGCTTGCGGTAAAGAGAAACGGCTATATTTTTCTGATCTCCACGCATCACCTCCGCGAGCCGAGCGCGAAACTCGTGCTCTCCAGCGCCTACCGGCTGGCTTTCGCAAGCGTGCTCAAGATATTGAGCAAGTCGTACGCCGCGCAAAACATTACCTGTGTGACTATTGCCCCCGGTCCGATAAAGACAGCACGGCTTACTGCGCTTAAGGGCGACGGTCTCAAAGAATTCGAAAAAACGCTTCCGCTTGGGAGAGCGGGCGAGCCGCGCGAGGTTGCTGATCTTATCGCTGCAATCGTAGAACATGACATCAAATATCTAAACGGAGTTATTATCAATCTGGACGGCGGACTTTCTAACTGCCTCTTCTAGTAGGCGCATG
>VMES01000078.1 GCA_007375655.1 Parcubacteria group bacterium Greene0416_79
GTTCTAATCATTCTGGACGGCGGACTTTCTAACTGCGTCTTCAAGTAGGCGCATGTAACCTTATATTTCGCGAGTTGATATAGCGGCGACACTAGCAGAAGAAGCGAAGCAGGGCAAACGCGAACTTGAGCCGTTCAAGTCGCGGATGAAATTGAAGAACGTCCCGCTTTCCATCGTTGAAGACACGGCGGTTTTTGACAGCAAGGCCGAAATGCACCAAAAGAGTGCTGACTTGTGGCATTGTCTGGAAGGCGAGGTGATCTTTACGGTCGGGGGAAAGCTTCGAAACGGCGCGCCCCGCATGCTTCCTGACGGTACCGTGGACGAGAACGAGTGGCGATCAGCCGCGATTGACGACGGAGAAGACATCACTCTTCGTAAGGGGGACTGGCTTTTTATTCCCGCTGGGGAACCGCACACCCATCGTGCGACCGGTACAGCTCGCCTGCTTATCGCTAAGATTCCCTCTCTTCATGCATGAAAAAATGAAAGTCACCGCAGTGGTATTTGATTTTGATAATGTCATTCTACTCGGGAAGGACGGTACCGGTTCCGAAGAGATAAAAGACGCCGTCTGGCCGAGGGTGTTCGGCGCGAACTGGGAACAGGTTAAAAATGAATTTCCCGCCATTCTTAAAAAATGGAGTGGAGGAAAAGGTTCGCGTTTTGAGATTGTGCGGGATGCGTTAACCCATCTTTGGTTTCGAGGTGACTTGGAAAGAGAGGCACAGAAGCTTTGCGTGGACTTTAACCTCCTGGTGCAGGAAGGTATTGTGGAGATGGGGGTTTTGCCGGAAACGCGGGCTTTTCTTGAAAAACTTTCAAAACGCTTTCCGCTATTCATAAACAGCGCTACGCCGACAGAAGCGATGAATGAAACACTTGAGAAGCTTGACATTCGGCATTTCTTTCGAGAGGTTTATGGACAGGAGGGAGGCAAGACGGAGAGTTTGCGCCGGGCCATTAAAACAGTTGAGGAGACCGACCCGCAAAACATCCTTTTTGTGGGGGATGCAATCACCGACTACGAAGCGGCAAAAGCAGTGGGTACGCGGTTCGTTGGCGTTGCCACTAAACGCAATCAATGGAAGGAGCGTCCGCAAACATTTCCGGTCGTAACCGCAGTGATCGAACTGCAGTTGTAACTGGTATCCTTATGCACATCTACGCCATTATCCCTGCGCGAGGCGGTTCCAAAGGGTTGCCCGGAAAAAACATTCGGCCGCTTTCCGGGAAGCCCTTGATTGTCTGGACTATTGAAGCGGCGAGAGCGGTTCCGGAGATTTCGCGCATTATCGTCAATACCGAAAACTCCGAGATTGCGCAGGTTTCTCGCGACGCGGGCGCAGAAGTATTTGATCGTCCCAAAGAACTCGCCTTTGACTTGAGTTTGTGTGTTGATGCATTCGCGCAGCACCTGGGGATACTCAAGGAAAAGGGAGAGTTGCCCGATATGGTGGTTGACCTGCGGGCCACGGCGCCGCTCCGAGGCGCTTCGCGAATCAAACAGGGAATTGAACTCCTCACGCGATTGGGAAAAGAACAGGCCGATTCGGTCCGCGCCGTTTCAAAAGCGATCAAGCACCCCTACAAGATGTGGAAGCGAGAAGGAGAATTCATCGTCCCGTTCCTGCCGGAGAGCTTGACTCACATGAAAGAGCCGTGGAACGCGGCAAGGCAGATGCTTCCTGCAGTTTTTCAGAACAACGGATGCGTCAATGCGTTTTGGTCGGAAACCATCCTGGTAAAGAAGTCGCACACGGGAGATAAAATCGCGAGCTTCATTATGGAAGATTGGGAATCCGTAAACATCGATTCGGAAATTGATTTTTTAATTGCAGAAGAGATGCTCAAACGGCACAAGGGGAAATGAGCAACTAACGTCTTTTATGAAGGTAAAAATAATCGGCGCCGGCTCAATCGGTAATCATTTGGCGCAAGCGTCGCGTCGCATGGGTTGGAACGTGGTAGTAGTTGATACTGATCCCGCGGCGCTTCGCCGCATGCGGGAAGAAATCTATCCGGTGCGATACGGCGCGTGGGATAGCACGATTACGCTCGTGACTCCCGACAAAGTAAAGAAAGGAAGTTTTGACATGATTATGATCGGCACGCCGCCGCATGTACGGATGAAGCTTGCGCTTGAGGCGCTCAAGGAAGCTCCGAAGATTTTACAGCTTGAGAAGCCGCTCACCATGCCTTTTGATCCGGATCTGCGTAGGTTTATCGCAACATACCGGGAGCAGAAAAAAACGAAAGTGGTGCTCGGGTATGATCATGCTCTTGGGAAACCTATTGCTCGCGTGGCTCGGCTTCTCAAAAAGAAGGTCATCGGGGAGGTGCTCACGCTTGATGTGGAATTTCGGGAGCATTGGCAAGGCATCTTCAAAGCGCACCCCTGGCTCTCTGGTCCCGAAGACACCTACCTTGGATTTTGGAAAAAGGGAGGGGGAGCATCCGGCGAGCATTCGCACGCGCTTCATCTCTTTCAGTATCTTGCGAAAGAAGCGGGACTGGGAAGTTGGACAAAACTCGCTTCTGCACTCAAAGTTGAAAAGAAAGGGAAAGCGGAATATGATTCCATCGCGGCGTTCACCATTGAACTTTCGAGCGGTAAACTTGGGCGCGTGGTGCAAGATGTGGTGATGCTGCCCACGCGCAAGTGGCTGCGCGTGCAAGGAACGTCCGGATTCGTTGAATGGCTCGCGAACGGGCACCCCACTGGAGATATAGTGCGTTTCTCAAAAAACGGCGGGCCGGTAAGAGAGGAGGTTTTTGCCAAAAAACGGCCGGATGATTTTTATGAAGAGATGCTCCACATTCAGGATATCTTGGACAAAAAGATCAAAGCTTCTGATTCGCCGATCTCGTTTGAGAGCGGTCTAGCAGTCATGGAAGTGCTTGAGACTGCGTGGAAAAATCCGAATCAATCTTTTCTCCCGATCAGAAAGATTTAAAAAGATACCCACTCTGGTCGGAGAGCAGATTTTCTGTTGCTTAGACGATTAACTTTCTCTTTTGCTTTTTGGTTATACTTTCTGCGTATGGAAAATCAGGGATTTGACTTTAATAACCTCTTCATCTTTGAGATGGCGAACAACCATCAGGGTTCTGTCGCGCATGGAAAGCGCATCATCGAAGAAGCGGCCGCTGCTGCAAAGGAATATGGTGTTCGAGCCGCAGTGAAGCTACAGTTCCGCAATCTTCCCGAATTCATCCATCCTGATTTCCGGAGCCGCAAAGACATGAAGCACATCCCGCGCTTTCTTGAAA
>VMES01000079.1 GCA_007375655.1 Parcubacteria group bacterium Greene0416_79
CGCTCTCCGGAGGCGGCGGCAATCTTATCGGCATTGACACATACATAGCGGGACATTTCTCGGTACCGGTGCGCCGCGCCGACCCGTTTTCACAGGTGGAGGCGCCCGCGTTTCTCGCCGGCCTCCTCGCGACCATCGGTCCTGAATTCTCCGTGGCGCTCGGGGCGGCGTTTCGTGCCCTGGAGGAGAGCGAGTAGGAATACTTTGGCCGGAATATGCGGTATACTAACTGAAAGATGACGAAGCGAAGCCCCCTCACTCGTTTTGCAGACGATAACGAGACATTCATTATGAAGCGTTTCTGCGTCCAAAAGATGCGTATACCCGCGAACAGTATCTGAAGACACAATGGGGCAGAAACTATATACGAAAAGCGCTCCGGCACTTTTTTAATAGCTAAAAAGTTTATCGGGAGCATGCCGATTCAACTGCAGACATCTTTTGTTTCAAAACAGCCGGCCATGATGGCTCCGCACATGGGCGGCCGAAGCCGCACGGTCAGCTGGTTTGGAATTATTTCCATCTTCGTCTTTCTCGCGGCGGCCGCGCTTGCCGGCGCCGTGTTTTTCTATCAGCGTTATCTGGTCGGAGAGATTGCCGGTATGGATGCGAAGCTGGTGGAGACGAGAAGAAGTTTTGAGCCGGAATTCGTTGATGTTGCCGAACGGCTCAACCGGCGCATTCTGTCCGCGAAGGCGCTCCTCTCCGCGCACCGCTCCCTTTCGCCGCTCTTTGATCTTCTTGAGAAGAAGACCCTCACCAGCGTGCGGTTCCAGAATTTTTCGTTTAGCGCGGAAAAAGAAGGAGTCACACTGCTGAGCATGACGGGGCAGGCGAAGAGCTTCAATGCGGTGGCGCTTCAGTCGGACATCTTCGGCGAGGAGCATTATTTCAAAAATCCGGTATTCTCCAACTTCAATCTAAACGAGCAAGGCGACGTGCTCTTTCAGTTTAAAGCAGAGATTGACCCCGGGCTCCTCGGGTACAGCGAGCACATGACATCGGCGTCTCAGGAAGGCGGCGCGCGCGCGACCACATCCGTAGAGAGTTTTGAGTAGGTTCTGTGATTAGTAAGATTATTATGAATAATGTTACTGCATCTCTCTTTATACTCGCCGCGGCAGGGCTCTTCTTCGGGTATGTGAACTCTACCTACCGCACGCCAAGCGGGAGCCCCGAGCGTTTAAAGAAGAGCATTGTTGAGCTGCGCGCGGAGCGGACGGAGTATGAGGAGGCGCTTCTGAAAGCCCGCGAGATTGAGCTTGCGCAGACCGGGCTTTTGGATACATACAACAGTATCAAAGAGGAAGACCGCGAGCGGATTCTCAAACTCCTTCCCGACCACATTGATTCGGTGCGGTTTATTATTGACGTCAATACCATCGCGGCAGGGTACGGCCTGACGCTTCAGAATATTGCGTTGCTTGACGACGGCGCGGCGGAGGAGGACTCGTCCTCCATCGGCCCGCACGCGGCGAGCAGCCGCGCGGTGCTCTTTCGGTTTTCGGTGAGTGGTCCGTATGACGCGTTCCGTTCCTTTTTGCGCGACATTGAGAGCAGCTTACGCCTCATAGATGCGGAGAACATTACTTTTGCCGCCAAGGAAGACGGGGCGTATGATTATAGCGTTACCGTGGCGACGTATCGGCTTGAAGATTAGCACTGCCATGAACCTCTTTGAACACATTGAAAGAAAAGCGGTGGTGGGGGGGCTCATCGCGCTTGCGCTCGTTCTAATCGTCTCGTGGTATCTCTTGCGGGATTCGTCAACCGAGGAGACCGATGCGTTGCTGACCGAGCTTCCCGGTCCGGCTCTTGACCTTGTGCTCGGGCGCGACCTGCTTATCGCGCTCTCGCGCCTCAAGAAGACCGAGCTGGACGTCGGTTTCTTTGGAGACCCCGTCTTTTTGAGTTTGCGCGATTTCGGCGTGGCGATTGCGCCGCAACCGGTCGGACGGCGCAATCCGTTCGCCCTCTTCTCGGCTGCCGAGGCCGCAACCAGTTCCCGCCGAGGGGCTTCCTCGGTCATTCTTCCCGCGCGCGGGGCGGGAAGAGGTACTCTGCCGCAAGGAGGGGCGGGAGGGAGGCAGAGTCCCAACCTTGATTTTGCGTTCTAACGGCGCGCGCGGATTTTGGCATTCAACCATGACACTACTTGATGCGCTGGTCTCAAAAGGAATCATCTCAAAGAGCGATGTCTCCGCGATTGAGGAGCGCGCCCGCGCGCAGGGCGGCGACATGGAGGCCGCGCTTCTCGCGGCGGGCATCTCGCGCAGGGAGATTCTCCTGGCAAAAGCCGAAGCCGCGGGCATTCCGTTTGAGAATCTGGAAGGGCGGGAGGTGCCGTATGAGGTTCTGAAGCATGTGCCAGAAGAAGCGGCTTCGTATTACCGGTTTGTGCCGTTTGGTCTCAAAGACGGCGTGCTTGAGATAGGCATCGTTGACCCGGACAATATGATAGAGGCGCGCGATGCGCTCCACTTCATCTCTGCAACGCTCGGCACGCCTTACAAACTCTATCTGATTTCGGAATCGGATTTTGACCGCATCCTCCAATCCTACAAAGGGCTTCCGGGCGAGGTAACCCGCGCGCTCTCCGAACTTGAGATGGAGCTCTCCGGCGGGGCAGAGGAGGAGGGCGGCAAACCCGTCTCCTTTCCCGCGGAGACCAAGATTATAGAAGAGGCGCCGGTGACGAAGATTGTCGCGACGCTCCTCCATTACGCGACCGAAGGGAACGCTTCCGACATCCATGTGGAACATACGGGAAAGGAGGTGCGCGTGCGCTTCCGCGTGGACGGGGTGCTCAACACCTCGCTCATCCTTCCGGTAAAAGTTCACGCCGCGCTCGCGGCGCGCATCAAGATTCTCGCAAATATGCGCCTGGACGAGCGGCGCAAGCCCCAAGACGGGCGGTTCAGCGCCCGCATCGCGGGGCGGCGGGTGGATTTTCGCGTCTCCACTTTTCCGTCGTATTACGGCGAGAAGGTGGTGATGCGTATCCTTGATACGGAGAAAGGCGTGAAGCCGCTTGCCGAGATGGGGCTCTCGGAGCGCAACCTCTCTCTCATCCGCGCGGCGCTTGCGCGGTCCTACGGATTGGTGCTCATCTCGGGTCCGACGGGAAGCGGCAAATCAACGACGCTCTACGCGATGCTCAATGAAGTTGACCGCGAAAAATGGAACGTGCTCTCGCTGGAGGACCCGGTTGAGTATACGATTCCCGGCGTGAGCCAGTCCCAGATCCGTCCCGAGATCGGCTACACCTTC
>VMES01000080.1 GCA_007375655.1 Parcubacteria group bacterium Greene0416_79
TTCTCCATGAACTCTTTAAACTGGAGGTGCCGGAGATTGCGTCCGGCGCCGTCCTCATAAATGCGATTGCGCGTGAGAGCGGGTCGCGCACGAAGGTTGCGGTCTCCACGCGCGACCCGCACATAGACCCCGTCGGGTCACTGGTCGGCCAGCGGGGGGTCAGGGTCGGAACGGTTATGAGCGAACTCGGCGGAGAAAAGATTGACATTATTGAGTGGTCTGAGGAGCCGGCGCGTTTCGTGGAGTCCGCGCTCTCGCCCGCCGAGGCGGTCTCGGTGACGATTGATGAAGGCGCAAAGAAAGCCGTCGTTGAGGTGAGCGAAGACGAGCAGTCCCTTGCCATCGGCAAGGGCGGCCAGAACGTGCGCCTTGCCGCCAAGCTCACCGGCTGGAAGATTGATATCCGTTCCGCCAAGGGTGAAGCCCTCGCCGAGGCGGAAGCGGCAACGAAGGGAGAACCGACAACCGAACCCACCACCGACGACTTACCACCTACCACTACGGAAGAAAAAAAGTAGCTATTGTGATTCTTTTCTCCGGACAATAGAAATCAAGAATGTAAGTGATGTCTACATCCTTCCCCACATAAAAACATTCGCTCATGGCGAATGTTTTTATGTGTCACTTGAACGGGGCTTGTAACGCCGCTTTAAGCTGCGGAATATCATCCTGTACGGTTTGCCACACTATCTCCAAATCAATGCCGAAATAGTTGTGAATGGCGCGGTCGCGAAAGCCTATAATTTCTTTCCAAGGCAAGTTGATTTTTGCCTTCGTCTGTTCGGAGATGTGCTTTGCTATCTCCCCGATAAGTACGAGCTGCCGAATGACTGCGCTCTGCGTTTTCTCGTCAGCAGTAAATCTCTCCAAGCTAAAACCAGCCGTAAATGTTTCAATCTTTCTTACGGCGTCAGACATCTGGTTTATGTAAACCTTGTCATCCTTCATAGATGGTTTTAGTGGCGCGAAGCGCATGGGGACGGACGAACTTATTGAGTCCTTTCTCCGTGACCACATCCGCCGGCCGCCCGAGCCGCGCTTCGATTTCATTCACCAAACGAGAGTATGAGATAAGCCCCATCGGTTTTCCGAGGACAATTAAAATATCCACATCGCTTCCCGCTCGTTCGTCGCCGCGAGCGACCGAACCGAAAACCGAAGCACGCTTAATGTCAAACGCCCGAAAAACGGGGGAAAGTTTTTGTTGTATATCTGCTATAGACATATGCATACTATAACTCCTACATCAATCCGCGGCTGCGGATTGATGTAGGAGTATACCACAAAAAAAGAAAAAGGCGGGTCGCGCTTGCGCCGACTCGCCACAACATGTATTTACCGCAAAAGCTGATTACTTCTGCGTTTTCGGTCGTTTCACCCCTTCCAAACCGAGCCACACAAGGCACATTCCCGTGGCTATGGCTACCCCCACGACAGCGAAAATAACTGACAGTGGAATCGGCGGAGATTCGGTTGGCACCAACATGTGCGCGTGCCGACCATGATGGCTGACTCTGACCAAGATTTCAGCAGGAGCTGAATAATCGTTGATAACCGCGTACCAAGCCAAAACTATAGCAACGCCGACACATACCAAGGTTAGGATTTTTAGAATTCTCATAATTTTTGTATTTGTTTATTCACTACCGCGGAGAATCGCCTATGAATGAAAAGCGGCTTTCTGCGATAGTGAAGGGGCTGTGCTGTGAATATGTAAGCATATCCTGATAAATAAGTCAATACTCGCGCTTCTCCCCAATTCTGCTATTCTGTCTGATGTCAAACTTAATAACTTACCCGCCTGTCAGTCGGCGGGCAGGCAACTTGTAACATATAATCCAGCATGAACCCCGTCATTCAATTCGCTATCGGCTCTGCGGTGTTAGCAATTCTCTATGGCATCATCTCTACCACTCGTATCCTCAAGAAGGACTCGGGAACGGAACGAATGAAGGAAATCTCAAGCGCTATCGCACAGGGTGCCAAGGCATATCTCAACCGTCAGTACAGAACCATTGCGGTCATCGGCGCGCTCATTGCCATAGTGCTCTTCGTTGCGTTTAACCTGACTACCGCGCTCGGCTTCATCGTCGGAGCGGTTCTCTCCGCGCTTGCCGGCTACATCGGCATGAATGTGTCGGTGCACGCCAACTCGAGGGTCGCGCAGGCGGCTTCGCGCGGACTTAAAGACGCGCTCGCGCTCGCCTTCCAAGGAGGTGCCATCACGGGACTTTTGGTCGTCGGCCTCGCGCTCCTCGGAGTCGCGGGATTCTTTGCCGCGACTGGAGATGTGAAGGCGCTCATCGGACTTTCCTTCGGAGCGTCTCTCATCTCGGTCTTCGCGCGGCTCGGGGGAGGCATCTTCACGAAAGCCGCCGATGTCGGGGCCGACCTCGTCGGCAAAGTGGAAGTGGGCATTCCCGAGGACGACCCGCGCAATCCGGCGGTCATTGCGGACAATGTGGGAGACAATGTGGGTGACTGCGCGGGCATGGCGGCTGACCTTTTTGAGACCTATGCCGTAACCGCGATTGCCACCATGCTCCTCGGCGCGATTATCTTCCCCGACTTCGGAAACGCACTCCTCTACCCGCTCGCGCTCGGCGGAGTCGCGATTATTGCCTCAATTATCGGCACCTTCTTTGTCCGTCTCGGCAGAAGCCAAAACATCATGGGGGCGCTCTACAAGGGGTTGATCGCGTCCGGCATTCTCTCCGCCGCCGCATTTTATCCCGTTACGAACCGGCTCATGGAAGGGAACGGTCTCTATGAACCGATCGCCCTCTTCTACGCCTCCCTCATCGGGCTTGCGGTGACGGGACTTCTCGTATGGATCACCGAATACTACACCGGAGTGGGGCACGCGCCGGTCCTGTCAATCGCCGAGGCATCGCGCTCCGGACACGGCACGAACATCATCCAAGGGCTTGCGATCTCCCTGAAAGCAACCGCACTCCCGCTCCTCACGATTGTCGGAGGGATCCTCGGAGCGCACTACTTTGCCGGACTCTACGGCATCGCGATTGCGGCAATGAGCATGCTCTCCATGGCAGGCGTCATCGTGGCGATTGACGCATACGGCCCTATCACCGACAACGCGGGAGGCATCGCCGAGATGAGTAACCTTTCGCACAATGTCCGCGAGATAACGGACGCGCTGGACGCGGTCGGCAACACGACCAAAGCGGTGACCAAAGGGTACGCCATCGGTTCAGCGGGACTTGCCGCACTCGTTTTGTTCTCTTCCTACACGCAAGAAT
>VMES01000081.1 GCA_007375655.1 Parcubacteria group bacterium Greene0416_79
GGGCGCTTATCACGTTCTAGGACTCGCAAAAAAGATCATGAACAAAGACCCGAAAAAAATTGCCCTGAGTATCGCCGCCGCAATCATTGTGCTTGCAGCCGCGCTCATTATCTTGGAGCAGCTGAAGAAACCGTCTCCGGAAGCGCAACGGGAACAGGAGAGACGGGAAGGGAGGGAGCGGATGGACGCGTTTGTGGAAGCGGCTAGGAAGAATACCGTTACCCCACCGCCCATTCCGCCTCTGCCAACGCAGACGCCGGAAGAGATGCGGCGCATGGATGAAGAGCGCGCCGTTGCCGAAGAGATACACGCGGTCGTTGAGCGAACGCGGAACGCGCCGCCGCCGACATTTCATCTGCAGGCGCAATAATCATACGCTGATATGCAGAGATACATGCCTTCATCTTTCTTCAAGACGCTTCCTTGCGCGCTTGCCGGCGTCGCGCTCTTTTCGTATGCGTTCTTTTTCGGACAAGCACCGCGTGCCTTTGCCGCAACCGTTTTGAGTAACGAGGTGAAGGTCTTTGTGAGGCCCGCAGTAACCTGCGCCGCATCGCTTTTGCCGACGTTGAATCAAAACGTCACCTGGCAGGCAAGGATAGAGCCGACAGAACCGCCAAGCGCCTCCTACTACACCTACCGTTGGAGCGGCGCGGACAATCTTTCGGGAAACAGCGCATCCGTTGCAAAAAAGTATGCGGCGCCGGGCGCAAAGAATGCCACAGTATCGGTCCGGCCAAAACTCAGTGCCGCTCCCGACCTCCAGGTGAGCGCGGAATGCGAGACCTCGGTGCCTGGGCCTCCTCCGCCAACCCTCCCCGACCTCACCGCACACACTCCAACGCTCTCGGGCCTCACCGAAATACGCCCTGGGGTCTTCAAAGAAGGGGTCGCGACGCTCCAGGGCACTGCCAGTAACATTGGCGCGGCAGACGCTCCCGGTACCTTCAAAAACAAATACTGCTTTGCGCTCTCGCCTGCCCCTCTCGCGCAATGCTTCTTCATGAGAAACGCGGGCAACACCGCTGACCTTGAGTTCCAGCTGACCGACACCGTGTCTCCACTGACCCAAAACAAGCAGACCGACCCGAACCGCGGCATGAACCGCGGCGTCGCCCCCTATACGTGGCGCATCGGCCCAGGCACCTGGTACTTCCGGCTCTGCGCCGACAATCCTAGCAGGATCGCTGAATCACGCGAGGACAACAACTGCTCTGCGGCGCTCGGACCAATTACCGTGGACTCAACGTTTACGAGTATCACACGTTTCCTTCTTGAAGCATCGGTTGAGGGAAGCGGAAGCATCGTGAGCGCGGACAATAAAATCTCCTGCACTGCGAGCTCCGCCAGCTGCAAGGCGCTCTACGATGAAGGCGAGACGGTCTTGCTCACTGCGGCTCCAGACACGGGATGGCGTTTAAAGGAGTGGGGAGGGGTCTGCTCCGGAACTCAAGCCGAAACCTGCCAAGTCATCATGAATAAAGATAAGACCGTTACGGCTTCTTTTGGAAGAGGCGGAAGGGGCGGCAGGCACCCCGGCGAGTCGCCAAGGGGAAGCTGCGCTGCGTCTCCCACGAGCGTCCGGGTGAATCAAGCAGTAACCTGGACCGCGAACCCAGATGAAGATTTTGGCACGCCTCCATACACCATTAAATGGATCGGGGACGCGGAGCTTCAAGCGGCGTGCGCCGCATTGAATGTCTGTACTCCGCCTTCCTCCCTTCCGCTAAACTACGGCGCGCCATATGCAATTACTGTGTCGTACGCGGATACTGATCCTGAAAAGAAGGCCGGGGTCGTCCGCATGACCGACCTTGAAGGGCAATCGGCTGAGATTTCCTGTTCCACTGAAGTAACGGTTGCTCCACAGCCTCCACCCACTTCAACCACTCCAGGATTTACGCTTGAGGCCGACCCAAAGGTTATTACACTTCAACTTCCAAAATCAGGCGGAGCGGCTGTCTCCCAAACCTCGCGCCTCTTTATTACACCTGGCCTAAATTACAAGGGTGTGCCGAAGATTTCAAGTATACGGTTGCAAAGCGCGGATGAAAAATTGGTAGTGCAGGCTCCGAGTATGGAGATCGCCGATGACTCCAGCCAATTCTCCCTGAGCCTCACGGGGAAAAACAAATCGTACAGGCTCACGCCTAAAGTTGCGGAACTGTGCGCGACGCAACCGTGCACGAGGGTCTTCAAAAAGGAATTTCAGCATGAGCAGGGCAAGTACGGCAAGGAGCGGGGCATTGACTTCTTTGTAGAAACGCAAGAGGCGATTCCGTTGGGGACGTATACCTTTACCTTTACCGCAAAGAGCAATCCGGAAGACGACGAAACCGTAACACTCACCGTGGTGGAAGGGGGAGAAGGCACAGAGGTGCCAGGCGGGGAGCCGGTGCCAGGCCAGCCGGTGCGCCCGAGATTTGAGGAGTTTTAGAAGATACGGAAGCGACACGGAAAAGGAAACACGGAAGTAACACGGAATAAGAGCGCGGAAGCGGCACAGAGGGGGAGACGCGGAAATACTATAAGCATATTACTTTACGAAAAAGAGTCCTATACAATTAGAGGCGTCTGTTTTGAAATATATAGCAAGTTTAGAAATCGGCATAAGGAAAAAGTCTACAACCGAGCACTTGCCATAGGATTGAAAGAAAAAGGTCTTGCGGTTGAGCGGGAGAAACAAATACCGATCTTCTTCCGGAATGAAAAAGTCGGTGTCTATGTTCCAGATATCATCGTTGAGAACAAAATACTTGTAGAGTTAAAGTGTAAGCCGTTTATCAGCAAGGAAGATACTGCACAATTCTGGTACTGTCTGAAAGTGACCGAATTTCGTTTTGGTTTTCTCATAAACTTCGGTAACGAAAGCGGTGTAGAAATTATCAGACGAGTGTACGGTAGTATGTAGGTTTTGCGTCTTCTGTTTCTGCGGCTGTTCCGTATTTTTTCCGTATTACTTCCGTGTTTCCCTTTCCGTACCGCTTCCGTGTTCTTAATCCGTGTCGCTTCCATGTACATAGAAGAAAAACGACTTCGGGAGTTCATCAAGGATTCGGGGCTCGTCTCCCGCGCTGATTTTGAGATGGCCGTAAAAGAGGCGGACGAAAAGAAACAAAGCGCCGGGGCAGTGCTCGTCTTCAAGGGCAAGCTCATTGACGACGACCTGCGCA
>VMES01000082.1 GCA_007375655.1 Parcubacteria group bacterium Greene0416_79
TAGCATGGACGTATAGCGTGTAGCGTGTAGCGTGTAGCGTCAGATTCTTCTGTGCGTTACACGATTCGCACTGTGCGTTGCACGATTCGTGCTACACGATGTGCGTTATACGTTACACGTTTTGCGTTAAACGACTGTAAAGTGTTTATCTCTTGAAATCGGACGGCACTCAATAATAGTCACCCGCTCTCCCTCCTTCTTCGTGTTCCCCGCGTCGTGCGCTTTAATCCGCCTCGTCACTCGCAGATACTTGCGATAGCGTGGATGCCTGACAAAACGGGTAATCTCAACCGTCACGGTATCCTTCATCTTGGTTGAGACGACGGCGCCCGTCAATACTCTCCCCGTGCGTGTTTTTTGTAAGGCATTCATGTCTTCAAACAATTAAACAATGGAACAATGGAACAATGGTTCCATTGCTGAAGGGTTACTGTGCTGTATTGTTATTGATCGCGGTCAGTATTCTCGCAATCTCCTTGCGCAGATATTTCCCCTCCTTCACATTCTTCTTCTTGCTTCCCGTCATGGCAAAACGGAATGCGTGCAGCGCCTCGCGCTTTTCGCCAGCCAATTTCAGTAGGTCTTCCGTTGTCCTATTCTTTAAATCCATAACTTAACGGATACTAATCCGCCGTGGCGGACAAATGCTACTAAAGGATACTAAAGTTGCATTCGTATTTATTCGTTTCATTAGTACCGATTCGTATATTAGTATCTTTCATTTGGTATCTTTCGCTAAACACTCAACCTTACCCTATATCGAAACATTTCTCAATATAGAGAACCCGGATTATCTTATCGGGTGACGACCTTGGTCTTCACCGGCAGCTTCGTTCCCGCCTTGCGCAGCGCTTCCCGAGCTGCGCCGGAGGAAAGTCCGTCTATCTCAAACAAAACCCTGCCCGGCTTTGCCTCAAAACAATATCCCTGCGGGTCTCCTTTTCCCTTGCCCATGCCGACTTCCGGCGGCTTTGCCGTATACGGCATATCGGGAAAGATCCGGATCCATATCTTGCCGCCCTTGCCCGCCTCGCGGGAGAGCACCTTGCGCGCCGCTTCTAACTGATTGGAGCGGATGCGGCCGCGCTGTATTGCCTTAAGCCCAAACGAGCCGAAAGCCACGGTGATCCCGCGCGACTCCACCCCTTCTTTCTTGGGATTGCGCCGCATGGTGTGCCACTTGCGATATTTGACTTTTTTCGGCAGTAACATAGTCTTGAAGCATTTGACATGTAACTATTAACCTTTGACGTAAAGTCAACTGTCAAATGTTAATGGTTAACGGTTATTTTCGCTGACTCTTGGCAGCGAAAATGTCTCCTTTATAAATCCACACCTTAATGCCGATGTCTCCGTAGGTCATGTGTGCGCGCTCGCGGGCGTAATCAACATCCGCCCGAAGCGTCTGAAGCGGGATGCGGCCGCGTTTGAGTTCTTCCGTGCGCGCCATCTCGGCGCCGCCGAGCCGCCCGCCGAGATATATCCGGACTCCCTTGACATCGCGATTCGCCATCACCTTGTCAATCGTCTGCTTCATGACCCGCCGGAAGGGCAGCCGCTTCTCCAGTCCTTCGGCAATGAGATAGGCCACGATCGCCGCATTGGACTCCGGCGAGCGCACTTCTTCAATATCCAATTTGAAATTCTCCGCGCCCAAAAGACGTTTCGCCGTAAGAAGCCGGAGGATTTCGCTTCGCAATTTCGTCACCCCCTCCCCGCTTTTTCCAATGAGAAGTCCGGGGCGCGAGGTGCGGATGATGACGCGGAAGAGCTTGGGTCCGCGCTCAATATCAACACGACTCACATGGAGTCCCCGGAGCCGTTTGACAAGAAATTCGCGCACCAAGACATCGCTTTTAAGCAAGGCGGGGTATTCTTTCTTTACGCCGAACCAGCGGGACTTCCAGTCCTTGATGATGCCGAGCCGATGTGAATAGGGATGGACGATGTGCGACATAAGAATAATGTTCAATTATCAATTTACAATTTTCAAAGAAGTCGGGAGTGAAAAATTAGTTAATTTGAAGAATTGATTGAAAATTGAACCTTGAAAATTGATAATTCACTTGTTCTTGTCCTCAAGAACAATGGTTACTCTACTTGTTCTTCTCCGAGAGAACGAGGGTTATCGTGCTTGTTCTTTTCCGTATCCGGTAACCGCTCCCGCGCGCGCGGGGCATGAACCGCTTGAGTACGGGACCGCCGTCCACGCGCAGTTCCGTAACGCGAAGCGAGTCCGTCTCCACTGCTTTTTGATTCTCCTTGGCGTTCCCGACCGCGCTCTCCAGGAGCTTCGCGAGCGGCCGCGCCGCGGCTTTCGGCAATGCGCTAAGTAGCGCCCGCGCATCGCCGACCGTGCGGCCCTTCACCGCATCCGCGACGAGCCGCATCTTGCGAGGGGACTGCCGGAAATTTTTGAGCACTGCGCGCATGGAATCTTTAATCTTTAATCTTTAACATGAAGGTGATTGTGTCTGTCGTGAAGGATTAAGGATAAAGGATTCTGAATTATTTTTTAGTCCCTTCAACCGCCGCTTTCGCCGCCTGCGCCGAGGCAATCTCCGCCTCCTTTGCCTTTGCCTCCTGTTCTTTCTGCATCTTGCCGCCGTGCCGGACAAACTTACGCGTCAGCGAGAACTCTCCCAAACGATGGCCGACCATCTCCTCTGAGACGAGCACCTCCGGAAAATCCTTGCCGTTGTGCACCAAAAACTTGAACCCAACCATTTCAGGCGAGATGGTGCAGGCGCGCGACCAGGTCTTTATGGGCGCGGCTGATTCCGGCCTCTTCCCCACGAGCTTTTTGAGCACGCGCGGGTCAACATATGGTCCTTTCTTAAGCGAACGGGTCATCGTAGATACTCAGTAACGCAGATTTCCACACTGAGCGCGCCGATAAAAAGAGAAGACGCTGACTCTCATCCGCGTCTATCCGCGTTTCCATCGGCGTTATCTGCGAGTGGGGAGATACTAACAGAAATAGTGGTCAAAAGTCAAACTGCCAATCAGCGGAGCGGGCGTACCCGTTGAGCCGTTTGGTTTTTTCTTAACTTATCAACTTCTAACTTCTAACTTGCACCTCTCTTTGTGCCGACCTTGCGGCGAGAGACAATAAATAGGTTAGAGTACTTTTTGGGCCGCCTTGTCTTCTGCCCCTTGCCGGAGGGCTTGCC
>VMES01000083.1 GCA_007375655.1 Parcubacteria group bacterium Greene0416_79
CAGTATCTTTCGCAGCTCGCTTGCTTTTAACGGCCAGCGGTTCTTCCAGTTTCCAGCATCCAGTTTCCAGCTTGCCAGAGTTGGCCCATGATCCATCTTCTCGTCCATGAGCATGATGGTAACCCCCGCATCTCTGTCGTCAGCTAGTATCTGATTCTCAATGGGAGACGCTCCCCGGTACTTCGGGAGAAGGGAGGGGTGCAGATTCAATGCTCCGTGGGCTGGGATGTCAAGAATATCTTTGGGGATGATGAGACCATAGGACGCCACCACAAAAAGCTCAAAGCTTTTAGTTTTTAGTGTGTCGCGCACCGAAGAATCAAGAGCAATCGGCTGTACACATTCCACATGGTTCGCGCGAGCCCAGAGTTTGACCGGCGGGGAAGTAAGCGCGAGCCCCCGTCCCTTTGGGCGGTCGGGTGCGGTGACGATGAGCGCGGGAAGCAGTCCCGCCCGCTTCAACTGCTCCAGTATGGCGACGGAGAAATCGTCAGTGCCGAAGAAAGCAAAGCTGACATGTGACCGGTAACCATTGACTTGTGACATATTATCTTGATGGTGACTCCAGGAGCTTTTTCCTGAAGGCAGTTAACTGATTTGCCAGTTTTTCAGCCGCTACTAAATGTGAGAGATGCAGTTGCTCCGTGAGGTAATAATTATTGAGGGCTAAATCCAGGCATGCGACAACTTCATTCAGAGAGGTATGTGCGATGTTCAGAAAATGAGCGAAGTCCTTATCGGTCCCGCGGTCAGCACCCTCTGCAATATTTAAGATAATTGAGTCCAGCGCTCTCCACAGTTGTGTTGTTAAGCAAAACTGTTCCTCTTTTGGAAAGTATTTCCTGCTCAGCAATTTTACCTCCCTCTGAAAATTCAGCGTATCTTGGTATACGGCAAATTGTCGAAATCTGAATTTCTTCATGTCAAAAGTGAAAGGTCAATTGTCAATTGTTTACCTCGGCATCTCCCGCAGATTCGTGGCTTTATCAATAAAGAGCACTCCGTCAAGATGATCGGCCTCGTGCTGAAATATCTGGGCGAGAAGGCCCGCCGCACCGCGCGTGAATCTTGTTCCGCGCTCGTCATACGCGGTGACGGTTGCTTTCTTTGCGCGTTTTACTCTTCCGTAGAGCGGACGCACCGACAGGCAACCCTCATCCAGAATCTCCTTCTCTCGCGAGAGTTTGGTGATGACCGGATTTATGAAGACGAGGTACCCCAGCCGCTTTTTAAGTTCCCTTAGGTCTTTCATCTCCGCCCGCTTGTGCAACTCCGCCGGCATCTCAATAACTGCCTTGGACACGACAAAGATCCGAAGTGATACGCCGATCTGCGGCGCGGCGATTGCCACGCCGTCATCTTGCGTCTCAAGAGCCGAGGTCATGTTCTTGAGTATTTTTCGGATTCGCGCGCTTTTAATGTCCGCAATCGGCACCTCTGTTGCCTTTGCGCGAAGCACCGGGTCGCTGTTCTGGACGATTGAGAGCATGGGACTATCGTACCAAAATAACCCGCAATTTCAAGGTAATACCAGCGGAGCCGCCTGTGCCCTCGCGTGAAGCTCACTCGGTTGAGGGGTCGGCTGACCGAACACTACACGCATCTTTGCGGGGTGACCACCGCGTCATCCCGCATTTTTTATGCACAGCTTTAGGCATAAACCCAACTTCGCTAACTTCATATTCTCTGGAGTGTCCATGTGTAAATAATTTGCGACCGTGGCTTATTTACATATTGATAGAGGATACGGAGAGAGAGGTGCGAAGGAAGTGCTACTTCTTTGGGAGGCGAGTGCCCTTTAGGACACCGAAGAATTTTTTGCTGAAGCTGTCCGCGCGTTCGCACTCGCCAAACAGCCAGTAGAGGTCGGACACCTTTCGCACATGCCCGAGCAGTCCGTTCACCTGTTTCCAAATGACGGGCTTAAACTTTGTCCCGATTCTCTCAAGATTTATTTTGTCCGCGAATTGCTGAATAATCTCCTGCCGTTCACTCGTGATGTTGAGTTTTTTGTGCCGTTTGAGCTTATTGAGATAGTCCTTGGAGATGTCCATAATAGCAGATACTAATATACGAATGGCACTAATGCTACTAAAAAATACCAATGCCGGATTAGTATTTTTCGTTGCATTCGCATGCATTCGTTGTTTCGTATCACAGTGAGCGCAGTATCTTTATCCTCGCTCCCAGTGCGTTCAACCGTTCAATGAGCCCCTCGTACCCGCGGTTGATGCTATAGATGTTGCGCAAGATGGAGACGCCGTCCGCCGCAAGCATAGCAATAAGCATAATCGCGCCCGGACGAAGCGCCGGCGGGCAGACCACTTCTCCCGCGCGAAGTCGGGTGGGACCGGAGATGTAGATTCGGTGCGGGTCCGCGAGCATGGTCTCGGCTCCAAGTTTGTCCAACTCTTTGTAGTGCACCGCGCGCCCTTCATATACCCAGTCATGAATGAGGGTGGTTCCTTTTGCCTGCGTCGCAATGACCGCAAAGAAGGGAAGGTTATCAATGTTTAGCCCGGGATACGGTCGCGCCTCAATCTTGTCCGGAAGCGCTGTGAGACGTGAGGGGTACGTGCGAAGGTCAACCAAGTTCGTCCTGCCGTTCTTTGCCTTGTAGCGGCGGAGCACTTTGTAGCGGAATCCCATCTCGGAGAGCTTCAAAAGTTCCAATTCAAGAAAATCAATCGGCGCGCGATTGATGCGGATGCCGGACTTCGTGACGGCCGCCGCAGCGATAAAGAACATCGACTCTATGGGGTCCTCGGAGAGCGTATATGAAATGCGCTTGTCTATTTCCGCAACGCCTCGCACCGTAAGCGTGGTCGTACCGATGCCGTCAATCTGCACCCCGAGTTCCTGAAGAAAAAAGCATAGGTCCTGGACCTGATAGTTCGCCGAGGTATACTTGATGACGGTGACTCCCGGAATACGCGCCGCTGCCGTGAGCGCATTTTCGGTAACCGTGTCTCCCGATTCATAGAGAATAATCTCCGCGGGATGCAGGGTTTTACGCTCAACGTTGTAGTGTTTTGCGCGGGTACGAATGCGCGCGCCGAAGCGCTCAAGCGCGACGAGGTGCGG
>VMES01000084.1 GCA_007375655.1 Parcubacteria group bacterium Greene0416_79
CGCGCACCCTCCCCAAAAGAACTCTCCGCGCAGATACGCGTTACCTCGGGTCCCGCGATTGAACGGGTGGGAGACCTCGCCTCCATCATCACCAATCTCGGGAACGGCGACATTCTCTTCATTGACGAGATACACCGGCTCGGAAAGCAAGTGGAAGAGATTCTCTATCCTGCCATGGAGTCCGGCCGGCTGGATATCATCATCGGCAAGGGTCCGTCGGCGCGCACCGTGCAGCTGGAACTGCCGCCTTTCACGCTCATCGCCGCGACGACCCGCATCGCGCTCCTCTCTTCCCCACTGCGCTCCCGCTTTTCAGGCGGCGTCTTTCGCCTTGAGTACTATACCGACGCCGAGATTGAACGCATTCTCGCCCGCTCCGCGAAGATCTTGGGAGTCGCGGCGAAGCAGGGCGCGCTCGGAGAGATTGCGCGGCGGAGCCGCTATACGCCGCGCACCGCGAACTACCTCCTCAAACGTTGCCGCGACTTTGCGCAGGTGCACAAGGAGGACTCCGCCAAAGGCGGACTTGAACGGACAAAGAAAGACACGACGCTTACCAAGGACTCGGTCTCTGCCGCATTGAAACTTCTCGGCGTTGACTCGCTCGGTCTCCAGACCTCCGACCGCGCGCTTCTCACCGTGCTTATGGAGAAATTCGGCGGGGAACCCGTCGGGCTAAACACCCTCTCCGCCGCGCTCTCCGAAGAAGAAGCGACCATTGAGGATGTCCACGAGCCCTACCTCATCCAGCTCGGGCTTTTGGAACGCACCCCGCGCGGTCGCCGCGTCACGCCGAAAGCGTATGAACACCTCCGCGGTATGAAGCAAACGCTCGTGTAACAAAAAAGAGCGTGTTTGTTGACACACGCTCAAAGCCGATTGATGCCTTCCTCTCAATTGAGGGAAGGGTCTCCCTTAGCGCGGAGGCGCGAATGAATGTTCTTCAATTATATGCCGACATCCTTGAAACGAATCAGCCGCAGGTCATTGTCTACGGCGATAAGGTCGCCATCAAAACTTTCAAAGAGGGTATCAGTACGGCAGCGATAGAAAGCAAACACATCGCCGGGACCTTTCGGCTGATGTTTGAGTATATGTGAGAGAAAAGTTAAACTACAAAGATGTCCGGGCACAACAAATGGAGTCAGATAAAACTGAAGAAAGGAAAGACCGATGCGAAGAGGAGTCAGGTCTTTTCACGGTACGCAAAACTGATTACCAGCGAGGCCCGGGCGGCGAAGGGTAATAGGGACGCGCCCGCGCTTCGCGCGGCGATTGAACGGGCGAGGAAGGAGAATATGCCGAACGAGAGCATTGACCGCGCAATCAAAAAAGCAACCGAGGCCGGGGCAAAACAACTAGAGCCAGTGCTTTATGAAGTGTACGGTCCGGGCGGTGTCGCACTCATGATTGAAGCGCTCACGGATAACAAAAACAAGACAGCGGCTGAAATAAAACATTTGCTTTCTGAAAAAGGCGGGCGTCTTGCTTCGCCTGGGGCCGCCAGTTGGGCGTTTTTCCACTACCCCGTCCCCCACTTTTCCGAAAAAGTTTGGAACACTCCTCCTCAAGCAGGAGGAGAGGAAAACGGGATGAGTAATTGGGTCGCAACGACCACAATACCGCTTTCTGATGAAGATATTGCGAAACTTGATGTTCTTGTAGAAGCACTGGAGGCGCATGAAGATGTGCAGGAAGTAGTCACAAATGCTGAATAGCGTTTGCAGCAAATAGCCACATTGACAACAAAACAAAACATTTGCGATAATATAACAATAAGAGTATGCATACGTAGGAACAGTTGAAAATTGTCGCGAATTTCTTGCTTGATGCCGCGAAGATCCTCTTTGGCTCCTTGGTGGTCGGGGTCTTTGTATCTCCCGCGACTGGTCAAGTTCCGTGGGTTACAGTCCTCGTAGGAATCACGCTGACAATAATGTTTCTTTCTCTCGCAATGCAAATAGCAAAACTGGCGCACGAAACAATATGACGCTCCTTACATTTTACATCGCTGCGGGCATACTCTTCTTCATAATTATTGTGTGGCTTATTATTACTCAATATAAAAAATAACATGGACTCCACAGCTACATATGTCATAGCAATCGCGGTCATTGTCACGGACTGGGTTCTGCTTCTCTATTACCTTTTCACCAAAAAGAACGGGTGAAGACAGAGTTGCAAAAAATAATCGTATGCGCGTACTCGCGATTGACCCCGGCTATCAACGATTGGGTATTGCAGTACTTGAGAAACTTCTAAAACAAAAAGAAACGTTAATTTTTTCTTCGTGTATGACGACTGAGCGGAACATGCCACACGCGAACCGCCTCGCGCGTGTCGCAAGTGGTATCCGTTCGCTCATTGAAACGCATAAACCAGAGGCGCTCGCGATTGAGAAACTCTTTCTCGCCACCAATCAGAAGACCGCGATGGCAGTCGCCGAGGCGCGCGGCGCCATCCTCGCGGAGGCCGCCCGCGCAGGACTCGCGGTGTATGAGTACACGCCGCTTCAGATAAAGATGGCCGTTACGGGCTACGGCAGAAGCGACAAGCGCCAGATAACCGAGATGGTAAAGCGGCTCATTGCGGTCCCCCCGGGGAGACGCCTGGACGACGAGTATGACGCGATTGCAGTGGGGCTTACCTGTCTTGCGTCAGAACGCCTATAGCAGATACCAATATACCAATGGGTACGAATGATACCAATAATACGAATCCCGTGCTCTTATTAGTACTATTCGTTTCATTAGTACAATTCGTATATTAGTATCTGTTATCTGAGATATCCACAGGGATACTGGCTTGCAAAAATTTTCGGGTATTGATACAAATGGAGACGCGCGAGCGCTATTACTACTTTAGAGTAAGCCCCCACACCTTGACCGCGGGCATTCACACAGGGTGTGGGGGTAAAGGAACAGTTTTTAACCAGACAAATGCGGAGGGACAAGGCATATGGATATGATTAATAGTGGAGATACCGCTTGGGTTCTGGCTTCAACAGCCCTGGTTATGCTGATGACCTGGCGCGGCGGAGGCAAGAAACTCCTCGCCCGCTTTCGCGCCAGTATCAAGGCAGGTAACCGCTCCCTCGCGGATGAGCCGGCGGAGTTCCGTCTTTGAGGAGATGAGATTCTTTTCCATAAGCGCATCCGTGGTTTCCTTACCGGACAGAGAGAGCTCAACAAAGTCCCGGGGGGTTCCTTCCGAAAATGCCGCGTGAAAACCGACACGGGCTTTTTTGGCTTCTTCTGTGCCGTGTATAAGTGCGGTAATTTCTTCAGCGAGACGGAGTTTGAGATTCTTCGGGTTCTCGCCCCGGTCAAGAGCCGCCTGTACCGCCCCTAGGTCGGGGAGCAAAACGCGTGTGCAAAGTTC
>VMES01000085.1 GCA_007375655.1 Parcubacteria group bacterium Greene0416_79
TTTGCGCGCGGCTTCTGTGGAGTATTACTCTGAGCACCCCATCGCCCACGCGATTGTCAGAGAAGCGAAAGGAAGGAAACTCCGGCCGGTTGCCGCACGCAAGTTTGAGCGGATCCCCGGGAAAGGGGCGAAGGCGCTTATGGACGGCATGGAAGTAAAGGTGGGAAGCTATGAACTTTTGAAAGACGACGGCATATCGGTTCCGGTGTCGGTGAAAGAGAGAGCCGCCGCGCTCGCGAGGGAGGGAAAGACGATTATCTTCGTGCTCTCGGGCCGCGTCTTTTCTGGAGCGCTCGCGCTGGGGGACTCTATCCGTCCGGAGTCCAAAGAGGCCATCCGCGCTCTGAAGCATATGGGAGTGCAGATTGCCATGATTACCGGCGATTCGGAAGAAGTGGGGAAATGGGTGGCGAAAGAACTTGAACTTGATGAGTACTTTGCGCGAGTGCTTCCGGGTGAGAAAGCTGATAAGGTAAAGATGCTGCAAGCGAGGGGGCAGAAGGTGGCAATGGTCGGCGACGGCGTCAATGACGCGCCGGCGCTGACCCAAGCCGACCTCGGCATCGCGATTGGCGCGGGCACGAACGTCGCCATAGAATCGGCCGGCATCATTCTCGTCAAGAGCGACCCGCGGGACATTCCGAAGATTATTCGGCTTTCCAAAATGACCTATCGCAAGATGATTCAGAACCTTTGGTGGGCCGCCGGATACAACATCGTCGCGATTCCGCTCGCGGCGGGCGTGCTTGCCTCGCAGGGCATCTTTCTTGAGCCCGCGGTCGCCGCCATCTTCATGTCAGCAAGCACCGTCATCGTTGCCCTGAACGCCATGTTGTTGAAAATACAGGCCATTTGAGGTATGCCAATATGCATGAGGTGCCGAGCAATGCGGCGGGAGGATGCAGTGTGTAGCGTGAGGTGGTATACTTTGGGTCAGCATCTCTCTTATTAAGTAACATTTTGGCATGCATACTTTCAAAAAAGCGGAGTGGGTGCTTCGCATCGCGGTTGCGGGTGAGTTTATCGGGCACGGCGTATTCGCGCTTCAGGGGAAGAAGGATTGGATAGGGTGGTTCGCAAATTTCGGCGTTGCCGATGTCGGCGTAGCCGCACAGCTTCTGTTTCTTGTCGGGTTGCTTGATATACTGGTGGCAATCCTTATCCTCATCCGCCCCGTTCGGATAGTCCTTCTCTGGATGGCGCTCTGGGGTTTTTGGACCGCGCTCATTCGTCCGCTTGTCGGGATGCCCATCTGGGACTTCATTGAACGCTTTGCGAACTGGGGCGCGCCGCTCGCGCTCTTGCTGCTCCTCGGGTGGCCCAAGAACTTGAATGAATGGTTTGGGTGAGACAGATACAAGTTGTGTGTCGCCCCTCCGCGCAATTTTTGCTTCGCAAAATTTGTTCGGGCAAGGGGTTCAGATAACGCCGCGGTATGCGTCCTGCATAAGGCCAGATACATATTGCACTCTTTGGTCTCTCCAAAGCAGTGAGGATTTTCAACCACATTCAAAAGAAACCAGCACTTATTTCAAGACCTATGCTAAATTTCTTGTGAGTCCTGAGCGTGGAGGAGCGAAGCACGAGTGGACATCGGCTTTTGTAGAGGAATCATGAATCAAGAGTTCGTAACAATAGAGACTTTTGTTCTCGAAGCGTACGCGGAGAAAGTTCGCCGAGCCATGGGAGAGGCAGGGGCGGGGAAGATCGGTAACTACACGCACTGCAGTTTCAGCGTGAAGGGTGTAGGGAGATTTATGCCTACGAAGGGCGCGAAGCCCGCGCTCGGCGCAGTGGGCGCGTTAGAGGAAGTGAACGAAGAGCGAATCACGATGCAGTGCGAGCGGCGGTTGCTCGCGCAGGTTAAAATTGCTATAAAGAAAGCGCATCCGTACGAGGAGGTGCCTATCTATGTATATCTGCTGATGGTCGCGGATGACGACGCAGATAAACGCTGATACTGCCGATGCAACTTCTTCCCGTGCTCAAGTTGTCTTTGAGCTTCGGAAGGGCGGGAAGGGTTATTTTGACTTTTGCCTGTGCTTCGAAGCTCCGGTGCAAATCGGAGCGAAGTAGTGCCGAAGTAGCTCAGTTGGTACCCGCCCGAACGACTGGTAAGAATTCATTCGTTCAGTCGGGCGGGGAGCACCGCTTTCGCCCGCCCGCCTGGAGACGCCGAAGTAGCTCAGCTGGCAGAGCAACCGATTCGTAATCGGTAGGTCGCGAGTTCGATTCTCGCCTTCGGCTCCAGAATTGCAAGTTTTTGTTTTGAATAGACGGATGCATGGGCGGCGCAGAGCGCCGCCCATGCGGTGATAGTATTGATTTTTTTGCATCATCTGCTACAGTATAGGTGTCTCGCATTAGTCAGTGGTTTGGTTCCTTACTGCCTGCGAGACATTTGCCGTCCCGTGACCGTTGAAGGGCACAGAGGTTACCCTCTCTAGGCGTGTGTCCGGTTTCATTTGAGGTAAAAACCGACCGATACGCACTTCACTCTTCTCACGGGGCGGTTTTCTTTTTGCGCGCGGACCATTTTCTGGTACGCTGTGCGTATGAATGCAGATAGGTTAGCGGTTGAGAAAAAGATCGCAGAGCTTGAAACGCTTATGGCAAGCGGCGATTTTTGGGCTGACAAGCAAAAAGCGCAGGAGGCGGTGCGGGAGTATAACGCATTGAAGAAAGAAGGCGGCGGCGAGAGTTACGACACGGGTGACGCGATTATGACGATCTTCTCCGGCGCGGGCGGAGACGACTCCGAGGATTTTTCCGCCATCCTGCTCGCGATGTATCGGAAGTTTTTTGCGCGGAAGGGTTGGAGCGTTTCTATGATTCACGAGAACCAAAATGAGCACGGGGGATTCCGGAATGTTACGGTTGAAGTCAATGGCAAAGGAGCTTATGGAGAACTGAAAAATGAGAGCGGGGTGCACCGCCTCGTGCGCGTCTCCCCCTTTAACGCGCAGAAGAAACGGCACACATCCTTTTCAATGGTTGAAGTGATTCCCAAGCTCGCGCCGACAGAC
>VMES01000086.1 GCA_007375655.1 Parcubacteria group bacterium Greene0416_79
ATTTATCTTCTGTCGGAACAGTGGCGCGAGCCGCGACGGAGCTCGCCGTGGAGGAAGTGAACGCCGCAGGGGGCGTTAACGGTCGTATACTTGAGGCGGTCTATGAAGACGGAAAGTGCAGTCCGTCTGACGCAAACAGCGCGGCGCAGAAACTTTTGAATATTGATAAGGTTTCGGCAATTATCGGCGGACTCTGCTCAAGCGAGACCTCGGCTTTCGCACCGCAGGCGATGCAGAGTAAGACCATTACCATTACCTACTGTTCGTCCGCGCCTTCGCTCACGAAGACCGGCAAGTATTTTTTCCGCACCTACCCCGTGGATACCTTCCAGGGGAAGTTCGCGGCTGAGTACGGCTACAATACGCTCGGCGCGCGAAAAATTGCAATCCTTTACCACATTAGTGATTGGGGAACTGGTTTGAAGGATGTCTTTACACAGCGATTTACGGAACTGGGCGGAGAGATTGTGGCGACCGAAGGAACGCCGCAAGAGGCACGCGACTATCGGACACAGCTCACGAAACTCAGAGCGGCAAAGGCGGACTATCTCTACACGCCGGTCTATGTTGACGGCGGCATTGCAATGATTGGGCAAGCAAAGGAGCTTAAGATTACCACGAAGATTCTGGGCGGTGACACCTTTGACGATCCGAAGCTTCAGAAGGAAGTCAGCGGCAAGGCGGATATTCTTTACACGATTTCTGTTGTTTCGCCTTCCGAGGCATTCAAAACAAAGGTATTGGCAAAAACGGGAGGGGAACAAGTACCAATTTGCGCCCCGAATGCGTATGATGCGGTGAAGGTGCTTTCCAAGGCAATCGCGACAGTCGGGCTTGATGCGGACCTGCTTGAAGCGGAGATCAGAAAGACGGATTACACCGGGGAATCGGGGAAGATTACTTTTGATGAGAATGGAAATCTCACCAATGCTTCATATCTAGTGAAACGAATTGAGAATGGTGGAGCCACTGAAGTGAAGGCAGAGATGAAGGAAGAGCCGAAAGCCGGAGAAGCAAAGACCGAAGTAAAGGCGGAAACGAAGACCGAAGCGGAACGCGCGCAGTAAAGCAAATTGAGAGTGTGCGCGGATGAACATAGCCCGTCCAGCCGTAAGATTTTACGGCTGGGTTGGTTTGTGTTTGCTATGCTCTGGTGCTACAGTTTTCTTGTCGCTTCGCGTACCGATCCGAATCTACAAATGGTATCCGAATGTCACGAATAAATCGTATCTTTCATTCGGGTTATTCGGATGCATTCGTAAATTAGTGTCGCGTTATGGACATCATCCCCCAACTCGTCGCCAACTCCCTTATTGCCGGCTCCATCTACGCAATCTTGACGCTCGGCTTCAACCTGACCTACAGCACCGCGAAGTTTATTGATATGGGATTCGGCGTGCTAACCGCCATCGGCGGGTATTCGGTATTTTATTTTTCAAAGACACTTGGCGCTCCACTCTGGATAGGCTTGATTGCCGGAATCTTGCTTTCTGGGATCGTAAGTTTTCTTGCGTACACCTTTATCTATAAACCGCTCCGCGCGCGGAAGTCATCGGGAGCGGTCCTCCTCATCGCCTCGCTCGGCGTGCTTACCGCGCTTCAGGCGGGTTTGGCGATTCTCTTTACGAGCCAGTTCCAAACACTTTCCGGCCTGCTTTATGGAAACAGGATTTTTGAACTCTTTGGCGGGACCTTTACCGCAGTCCAGCTCTCCATCTTTTGTATCGGCGCTGCTCTGTTCACCCTGCTTTGGGTCATGCTGAAACGGACGCTTTTTGGCAAGGCCGTCACCGCAATCAGCGATGATGAAGAAGTATCAAAAATAGTCGGCATCAACACCGACCGCATTATGGGACGCATCTTCTTTTTCTCGGGCGCTATCGGCGGACTCGCGGGAATCCTCATCGGTTTTGATACGGGAATTGAACCAATTATGGGTTTGCCGTGGCTTCTCGCGGCGGTCGTCGCGGCGATTGTCGGTGGCATCGGCAATATTTATGGTGGAGTGGCGGGCGCGTTTCTCCTCGCCTTCGCGGAGAACTTTGGAATATGGAAGATCGCGGGGGAGTGGAAAAGCGCCATTGCGTTCGCTTTGTTAATTTTGTTTTTGTTGTTTAGACCACAAGGTATTTTTAAGAAATCGGGGTGAATTTTCAATTTACAATGATCAATTTTCAATCAAACTTCAATGAATCAATCCCCAAAGTATGATTTAGAAGAGAGGACAGCGCAATTTGCCGAAAGGATTATCATTTTTTCGCGTTCTCTTCAGCAAGATGCCGTCAATAGACGCATTATAGATCAATTGGTAGGTGCGGCAGGTTCAATCGGTGCGAATTACTGTGAAGCCATTGAGGGGGAAAGTAAAAAGGATTTTACTCATAAGATCTGTATCTGCAAGAAAGAAACTAAAGAGGCCAAACATTGGCTACGACTGCTTTTGACTGCTCATCCTGAAAGAAGAGGAGAGATTGCTCTCTTTCAAAAAGAAGCCCATGAACTATTACTAATCTTTTCAAAGATTGTTCGAAGCGCGCGAGGTGAAAATTAGATTATTGCGTCATTGATTGAAAATTGTAAATTGATAATTGAAAATTAATCTATGGACTACCTCACTCATCTCGCTATTCTCGTCTCCATCTACGCAATCCTTGCGCTCTCGCTTAATCTCGCGGTTGGATACACGGGGATTCTGTCGGTAACACATGCGGCGTTCTTCGGGATAGGGGCGTATACGACCGCGATTCTCGCTACGCGGTACGGCGTGAATTTCTTTTTGACCGTGCTCGCTGGGGCGCTTATCACCGCAGCGATGAGCGTTTTCATCGGCGCCGTGCTTTCAAGGTTCCGCGGGGATTTTGTGGCTCTCGGCTCGGTGGGGTTCAACATGATTGTCTGGAGCGTCATGCTGAACTTTCAGGAGCTCACGCGCGGGCCCTTAGGCATTCCCGGCATCGGAAGACCGGAATTAGGAATTATGAATTATGAATTCA
>VMES01000087.1 GCA_007375655.1 Parcubacteria group bacterium Greene0416_79
GAGCGAAGCGGAGGCGTAGCGGCGAGTCGGCGAGCCGCAGTGGTCGTCATTCTTCGGTGGCGTTCTGTTTGAAAAAGGTTCTAACTTGGTCGTATAATGTAGCCCGAATAAAACTTGTGTCAGAAGAAGCGAATTTTTCCCGCGCGGCGCGAAGCGCCGCGTAAGGAGGAGAAGGATTTTCTCGGACTTTTTTGTCGTGCAGAGTGAGTTCGGAATACAGAAGTCCAAAGATTTTTTGGAGATAGGATTTTTGGAGGGGAGGTCGTGCAGAATTTATGTGCGTTTGCCCCACCCACCCATGCGCACGCACGAGACAGCTCCCCAGTAAAAAGTTCAGTTGCAAAGCACAGGTATAAGATTTATCTTAATCTCAATGTCTAGATATCTTGAAGAAATCAAAGGGAGACTAAAAGCTATGGCCGAAAATCAAACAGCCACTATTGGTAAGGATTGGGTCCATGTTGTCATGTCTTATTTCAGGCAACATTTAGAAAGTTCCGGCGAGCAGACTAAATATCCTGTATTGATGTTTTATTGTAATTGGAACTTACATAAAGATCTCGAGAGAGGAATAGTGCAAGATGTGCTTAAAAAAATTTCCATAGTTATAACCGACGACACAACTGGCCATCCCGCTGATAGAATTTCTGAAATACTATCCCTATCTCAACTAAGGTCAGAAATTAGAACCGTGTTAAAACAAATTGGAGTAGAGTCTGGGTTGTTTGAGAATTACGAAAATTGGAAGATGTTTACCGAACTCATGTTTCCGTTTTTAATGGAGAAACCGTTGAAGTGTAAAACGCGACCCCCAACCCATCACTGGGTGGAATCTTTAAAGCTTTATGATAATCAAGGCCAAGTATATTGGAAAATAGAAGTAAGACCGGGTGATTCAAAGTTTTATGGGCCATTATTACGAACTGACCCCGAATCACCAAAATCTTTTTGATTGCTGGTTTCTATTTTACAAACGATTACGCTATAATAGATACGCACACAATCCGACGGGTCGTCTTTTCTAATGGCCGTCTCGGACAGTTCAAGGCGACTTGGATTGATTGCACCGGGGCGGCCATTTGAATTTGTATGAAATATTTTCTCTACGCTCGCAAAAGTACGGATGTTGAGGATAAACAGGTGATGTCCATTGAAGGACAACTGTCCGAACTTCGCGCACTCGCGAAAAACGAGGGACTCCACATTGCGGACGAGTTCGTAGAAAAGCGCACGGCGAAAATGCCGGGCCGTCCCATTTTCAACGAAATGGTACGGCGAATACAAAAGGGAGAGGCGCAAGGAATTATCTGCTGGAAGCTAGACCGTTTGGCTCGTAATCCGGTTGACGGCGGACAAGTGAGTTGGATGCTCCAACAAGGTATCGTTTCGCACATTCGCACGCACGATAAGCACCACTACTCAAACGACAATGTACTCATGATGTCCGTTGAGTTCGGCATGGCTAATCAGTTCATTCGTGATTTAAGCACCAATGTTAAGCGCGGGTTGCGAGCGAAAGTGAAGCGCGGCGAGTTTCCGAGTACCGCGCCTGTCGGCTATCAGAATGATGTGCGATTGAAAACGATTGTCGTTGACCGGAAGAAATCAAAAATCATTCGTGCCGCATTTGAATTGTACGCTGAAGGCAATTCACGGCTTGAAGATATTTCAAAGTTCCTTATTGAAAACGGCGTGCGAAGTTTGAACGGAAATCCGCTTCACAAAGATTGCGTGAAGTGGATTCTCACCAATCCTTTCTACTACGGACATTTTCGCTATGGCGGTGAAATCCACGAAGGACGGCACACGCCAATCATTGAGAAGCGGCTGTTTGATAAAGCGCAAAAGGTCATGGTGGAGCGCGGACATCCGCAGAAGGCGACCATAGAACCGAAGCCGCTTTGCGGGCTTCTCCGGTGCGGTACGTGCGGTATGAGCATAACTGGAGAGGACAAGGTCAAGAAACAGTGCAAGAACGGCAATATCCACCGCTATGTGTACTACCATTGCACCAAAAAATCCAAGACGATTAAGTGCGCCGAGCCGTGTATTCGGGAAGAAACTCTAACCGAGCAACTTTCCGATATGCTCTCCCGCTACGCCATGCCCTCGCCGTGGGTGCAAGAGTTTAATCTGTGCATGGCGGAAGACCGAAAAACGGCGCACAAAGAATCATCCGGCATGATTGAGGACTTGCGGAGAAAAGTTTTTGCGCTCTCGGAGAAGTCGCAGAGGTTGCTCGATGTCTATCTCGCGCAGGATATTGACCGAGAAACCTATCTCAAAGAACGCGCTAAACTTTTCTCCGAGAAGAAGTCAACTGAGGAAAATATCGCACGACTTGAACGAGATGCGGGCGCGTGGCTCGAACCCATGCAAGCATGGGTTTTGACCGCCTCAACGCTGGGCGAAATCGCGGAAAGGAACGACCTCCCCTCCAAAAAATCCTCTCTCCAGAAAATCTTCGGATCGAACCTCACTCTGCACGACAAAAAAGTCCGAGAAAATCCTTCTCCTCCTTACGCGGCGCTTCGCGCCGCGCGGGAAAAATTCGCTCCCTCTGACACAAGTTTTATTCGGGCTGCGGGACTTGGACTCGAACCAAGATACTCGCCTCCAGAGGGCGATGTCCTACCATTAGACGATCCCGCAATGTGGAAAAAGATTCAGGATTCATGAATCTTGAATCAAGAATCTATCAAGAGGGTACTCTAAAAAACCAATTTTTTCAACAGTCAAAAATCGGCCTTTCTTCAACTGCGCCCGGAAGGGAGGCGCTAACAGTGTCCAACCGCGCGAGAAGAATGTGTAAAGAATGTGTAGTAGAATAACGGCATGCGCTTTATAGCCGACCTGGAGATCCATTCCCGCTTCGCGCGGGCATGTTCAAAGGACCTGACGATTCCAAACATTGCGGTCTGGGCGGTGAAGAAGGGACTTACGGTCTGCGGCACCGGCGACTTCACGCACCCGCTCTGGATGAAGGAAA
>VMES01000088.1 GCA_007375655.1 Parcubacteria group bacterium Greene0416_79
TACACTTACCGCATATCTGCTTGGCGCGTTCGTGCTTCTGTTTATCATGGCGGCGCCGAAGCAGAGCGAAGCGCCGAACCCCGAAGGACTCCGTCTGCGCACTGCGCCTTTGCCTGCCGGACGAAATCTCGCGCCGCCAAAGACCGCAACCGCCACACCCGCAACAAAACCCACAGCAAAAACCGTACCAGAAGCAAAACCCGCGAAACCAATCGCCTTTCCAAAACAAACGCCCGCGCCTGAAACCCTTTTGAGCACTCCCCCAAAAACCGAGGCGCGGCTTCCGGTTAAGTCAAACGTCTTAGAAAGTGAGCCGAAGCAACCGGCCGTAGAGAATCTACCCGCGGCATCGCCTGCCACCGCTTCTTTGGATGCGGCCCTCAAACCTCCCGCAACTTCCTCTCCGAGCGCGCAAGAGGAGCCGCCTCAACTTTCATTCAACGAAATCAACCGGAGAACTCGCGCCGCGCTCGTCAATATCATCTGCACCACGAAGCGAAGCGGCCTCTTTGAGCCGGCCTCGGGCAGCGGAGTGGTGATTGACCCGCGCGGCGTTATCTTGACCAACGCGCACGTGGCAGAGTATCTCCTCTTGAAGAATTATCTCATGCCCGATTTTCTTCTGTGCACGGTCCGCGCCGGCGAGCCGGCGCGGAGCCACTACAAGGTGCGGCTTCTCTATATCTCGCCGCTTTGGATTGAGAAAAATTACAAAAAAATCAGCGAGGAGAACCCGACCGGAACCGGCGAGCACGACTTCGCGCTGCTCCGTATCACCGAAAGCGTCAACCAAGAGACGCTACCCCTGCCTTCCGAATTTCCCTTCCTTCCGATGGATGAAAGCGACGAGACCCTCCGCGGAAGAAATCCCGTGCTCGTCGCGGCGTATCCGGCAGGATTTTTGAGCGGCATCACTATCCAGAAAGACCTCTATCCGTCCTCGTCGGTCGTCACCGCGGGGCAAGTCTTCTCATTTGGCGAAGAAACAGCCGACCTCTTCTCAATCGGCGGCTCGGTCGTGGCACAACACGGTTCATCGGGCGGCGCCGTGGTGGGAGCGAACGGCAAACTCGTCGGCCTCATTGTCACCTCGTCGGATGCGGCAGTGACCGGAGCGCGCGACCTGCGCGCCATTACCATCTCGCATATTGCGAGAAGTTTCAAAAAACACACCGGCGATGCACTGGATACACTCGTTTCAAGCGACATAACGGTGGCCACCGACAGTTTCAATAAGAATGTCGCCCCCGCCCTCACCAAACTCCTTGAAGACGAGCTCAACCGCAACTCAAATTAAATACTCCATCGAATACTTCCGGCACATGCAGCCGCAATGCGCTCCTTCCTTCCCTCCTTGTTTTAGAAAAAGTTTCGAAGGCGGAGTGGTGTGTAGTGCTCTCTGTATGTTCTCCCTTCTACATTCCTACAGTCCTACATTCCAAGAAATACAGGAACGGTATCAAGACACATAAGTATATTCTGATGTTCTTGAGAACATCAGAATATACGAAAAGGCGAAAAGCAAAGCGCGAAAAAATCACGGGGGCGGATAGGCAAAAGTCACTACGGCCGTTCCCGTGCCACCGACCGCTCAATCAAAGCGTCAAACCGATCTTCCGGACAGGCGCGTTGTCGACGTTCAAAACCGCAACGGGTGCAGCGATGTGTAAGCATCCACTCCCTGGCTTTCTGAAACGCGGCAACGGGCTCCATCATGCCGCCGCACCGCGCGGCGCGGTCTCCTGGGTCCAGATCCACATGTTTGCTCCACAGGCAGACGGGGCAGTGGTTCGTGTACCCGTTCCCGCGCACCTTCACACTACAATGTATGCAGGTAAAATCTTCTATTGTTCGGGTAAAACTCATTCTTTTTTTCTTCTCCCCTCAGTTGAAGGGGGCACAGGCGAGGCGGTATTGAAAAAGGATGAACGCTACGTCGTCCTAAATCCTCGCCCCTCTTTTCTCAAAAATCCCTCCGCCGCAAGTTCCGAAAGTATCTCGGAAACCGGCAATCCCTTCTCTTGAAACGCTGCAAAATCCGCAACGTGCACCTCTCCGCGCGATGCCTTTCGCAGGATGGCTCCGCGCAACTCGCGGCGCGAGCCAACAAATCTCTTCTGCCTGACGTAGTGCGCGCTTCTTATATTAGGATTGCCGACTTGGTGTTTCAGCATAGCCCCATAATCCATGAGCGCATCATACCATTCCCGAATCTCAATTGACTCACCCATACGTCGGGAGAAAGGGTGCGTCTTTATAGGCAACGTTTGCCGTACCAGTTCCAAGACCTCTTCATCCCGCACCTTCCTTTGCCTCGGAAAAAAGTGGTGAAGAAAAACAGTCCTGATGTTTGTTTCAACAAACACCACGCGCTCATTCCACGCAAACGCCAACACTGCAGAGGCGGTATCGCGCCCAACGCCGGGAAGCGCGTCAAGTGGCGCCAAATTGCGCGGCACGACTCCCCTGTGTTCTCGCATAACCGCCTCCGCCGCGCGCTTTAAGAAAAGCGCGCGGCGATTATACCCAAGCCCGCTCCAGACCCGAAGCACTTGCTTAAGAGACGCGCGGGCCAGCCGCTCCACCGTGGGAAACGCATTAAGGAATGAAACGAAAAACGGCGCGACCCTATCCGCCTGCGTCTGCTGGAGCATAACCTCGGAGACCAAAATGGCGTACGGGTCGCGGGTCTTCCGCCACGGAAACTTCCGTCCGTGTTTCCGGTAGTAATCCAAAACAACCTCCTGAAACACGCGAGTTTGTTTCGGAGAGAGTTGCATACCGATTCGAGACGCATATCGCTAAGACGCGCGGGCAAGGTGCGTCTCATCCGCGAACCGAAGACGCGGCAAGAGGACGAGCGCGAGCGCAGTAAAGGCCGCGGAGATAATGATTTTATCGCCGCCGTAACGCCATAGAGATAGCGGGAGAAAAGCAGGTGCTCCTTCACAAAAGGGAGAAAATAGACGAGGTCAAAGAGCGTGGCAAGGGTAAAGAAGATAAGCGACACCTGGAGAATCCGGCGCGTCGTAATGAGCGCGGAGAACTTTCCGAAGAGAAGCGCGCCGACCGCGGATGCGGCGGCCGCGACGCTCCCCGCGACACCGAGAAAGAGCGGCGTAAACTTGAGCGTATCCACCGAATAATAGAAAAACGGCGCGCCAAAAGACGGAGAAAAAGCGACGAAGAAGATGAAGAACGCGAGAAGCCAGGTCTTTCGTTCCCCAAATGTCTTTCTCGCAATCAGAAGACGCTCACGCGTCTCTTCCCACCCGCTTCGGCGCCGAGTTTCGCGAAGAAAAATGAGCACCGCGCACAAGATAATGAGCGGGAATGCGGCGTTCAGCATAAAGACGGACTGTGGCGTCCAGTGCGCCGCCACATACCCGCCCGCAAGGCCGGTGATGATGGACGCAACATAGACAGATATCCACTGGATGGACTGGAATCGCCCCGTGAGG
>VMES01000089.1 GCA_007375655.1 Parcubacteria group bacterium Greene0416_79
GGATCCGCCACGACTCCGACAGACGGACCCTTCTCATCAAAGAGTCCGACAGAGATTGAGCAATACGGAATGCCGTGGATGTAGTTTGTCGTCCCGTCAATCGGGTCAATGAACCAGGTGTGCGTCTGGCTCCGCTTCTTCGCCGGGAACTCTTCTCCGACAATTGAATGCGCCGGAAACTGCGAGGAAATCTCTCTTATGAGCAGCGCTTCAATCTCTTTATCCGCATCAGACACAAAACTCGGCACCTTCCCCGGTTTCGTCGCGATGCCGGTCGACTTTCCAAAATGCCGGCGAAAGATCGGTTCGGCTTTCTTCACCGCCGCGCGCGCCGTCTCCAAAAACTTCTGAGAAGCTTCATTCATAATGTCAATCCGTATGCTTCCGAATTTTTAGAAACACATACTCATTTCCCTGAATCACAAAGTAGCAACGTACACTTCTGTTGATTCTCATCTGCCAGATATCGCGTGTTTCATCATACTTCTTTACGCGAAGCGACGGATGCCGCATATCGCGTAAAAGATACGAAAGTTGTTTTTAAAACTTCCGCTGCGTTGCAAACGGAAAAATATCAAGCTGCGCCGCGCACGAAGAAACGAAACTACCTCCTTGGCGGTGAATGGACCGTCAAACTCCCCCGCCTTATATTCGGCGATTGCTTCGTCCAATTCGCTGTCAAAAACCTCGCGTGCTCGTCTAAACGACACGAGCGACTCATACTCGCGGCGTGGCACCACCACTAAATCATCTTGCGGCGCTATGGATCTTGGAATCGTAATAACAGGCATGTAACTACCCTAGCATAAAAACCGAAAAACAAAAAGGTGGCAGAATATTTCCCGCCGCACCCACGTAGTTCGTATTGTCATACCTGCTATAGAAGAATGGGCTTGTGCGCTATACAATGGTATGTATGCAACACGATGCGCCAATTGAAGTCATCTTCCGCCTGACCGAAGGACAGAAACGGGCGCTCCATAAACTCGGGATACAGACCGTAGAGGATTTGTGGTACCACTTCCCCTCCCGATACGGAGACACCGCAGAGGTGCGGCAGGTCGGGAATCTGCAAAAAGGTGAGGCCGCAACGGTCTTCGGACGCATTGAAAAACTCGCGATGCGCAAGGCATTCCGCACGCAGACCCCGATGGCGACTGCCGTGCTTTCTGATGACACCGGAAAGATAAAGTTGGTCTGGTTCAACCAGCCCTACATCGCCAAGATGATACCGGATGGAGCGCTCGTGCGCGTAGAGGGGAGAGTGAGCGCTCGCCGATCAACGCAACCGCCGCCAGACGATGCGCCCGCCCGAACGACTGGAGACAGTGTTCAGTCGGGCGGGCGCTCCGCGCGACACGCCACACGATCTCTGTACTTCTCAAATCCGAAGATTGAAAAGGTCTCGGCAATACCCGCGGGCAGCGAAGAGTCGCTCTTTGGCGCCGACCCGCATCCTCATGCGCTCCATCCCGTATATCCGGAATCGCGCGGCGTATCCTCAAACTGGCTCTTTCATGCCGTCCAAAAACTCCTGAAGACGGACATGCCTGCCGCCTTCACCGACGCCATCCCCGACGGCATACTCAAAAGATACCACCTCCCCTCGCTTAAGACCGCACTCGTCTGGATACACGCGCCGAAGAACCAAAGCCACGCGCTCGCCGCGCGCAAGCGGTTCGCGTTTGAGGAAGTGTTTTTTATACAACTCCAAAAGCAGCGCGAGCGACGGAATTGGCAACGCGAACAATCCTTCCCCATTGCACACGCGGAAGAACATACGCAAAGATTTCTGGAGCGATTCCCGTTTGTACCGACGAACGCGCAATGTCGCGCTATTGACGCTATTCTCGCGGACTTCAAAAAGGGAAACCCGATGGCGCGGCTCCTGGAAGGAGACGTCGGGAGCGGCAAGACCGCGGTCGCGGCCGGGACCGCCTATGCCGTAGTTACAAGTCGTCCCCAAGGACAGTCCTATGGGACACTCCAAGTCGCCTATATGGCACCGACTGAAATCCTCGCGCGGCAGCAATTTGAGAACTTAATCTCGTTCTTCTCACATCTCCCCATAAGTATCGGCCTTATCACCTCCTCCGGATGCCAGAAGTTTCCGTCAAAGATAAATCCACACGGCTCCACCGATATTTCCCGCGCCCAACTCCTCAAGTGGGTCGGAAACGGCGAGATTCCCATTCTGGTCGGCACCCACTCGCTTATTCAAAAATCCGTAAAGTTCAAGCATCTTGCCTATGCCATTATTGACGAGCAACATCGCTTCGGAGTCAACCAGCGCAAAGCGTTGGTGCGTAAGGAAAAGATTGTTCCGCACCTCTTAAGTATGACGGCGACTCCGATTCCGCGGACGCTCGCCCTCACCATGTACGGCGATCTGGATTTGACCGTGTTGGACGAATTGCCTCCTGGACGAAAACCGATTGTCACAGAAATCGTAGCGCCGAGTGACCGTAACGCAACCTACGAAAAGATTCGTAAAGAATTACAAGCAGATCGGCAGTGCTACATCATCACTCCGCGCATTGATGAACCGGACCCCGATAAAGAATCCGCCATGCAAGCACGGTCCGCCAAGGCGGAAGCAAAACGGCTGAAAGAAAAGGTCTTCCCGGAATATGAAATCGGAGTGATGCACAGCAAGCTGAAGGATGCCGAGAAGGAACGGGTGATGGGGGAGTTTAGGGACGGGAAGATACATATTCTCGTCTCCACTTCGGTCGTTGAGGTCGGCGTCAATGTACCGAATGCCACCGTCATCATTATTGAAGGCGCGGAGCGGTTCGGGCTCGCGCAACTCCACCAACTCCGCGGGCGCGTGCTCCGAAGTTCGCGCCAGGCGTACTGCTATATTTTCACCGAACGTGCCGGTGCAAAAACTATTGAACGGCTGAAGGCGCTCAAGACCGCCAAGAACGGTTTTGAGCTTGCCGAATATGACCTCAAATTTCGTGGCGCGGGAGAGCTTTCCGGTTCACCGCAATGGGGTGTTTCGGACATCGCGATGGAAGCCCTCCAAAATCTCAAGATGGTTGAGGCCGCCCGCGCCGAAGCTGCGCGTCTTCTTGACGAAGACGACACTCTCTCAAACTATCCCCTCCTTTCGGAACATCTCAAAACGCGCGCGCAGCAAGAAAAACAAATCCACTTTGAATGAGAAACTTCGCCAGAAAACGCCCTTGTTAAAATAGTTTGCGGTCGCAAACTATTTTAACAAGGGCAAAATCTCTCACTTCTTCCGCCAGCCCCTCACCTCCCGCAAAAAAGGAGATTCATTTTGAGTGGGGGCGCTGCAAATAATCAAAAACACCGCTCGCTCTATGTCTCAATAAAAATAAAGACTCGTGGTGGACGTGCTAGGACTCGAACCTAGAACCATTCGTGTATAAGA
>VMES01000090.1 GCA_007375655.1 Parcubacteria group bacterium Greene0416_79
AGGGCGGGGAAGGGTCGGAGGGCGATGATTTTATGCGCCGAGAGCAGGAAGATGCGGCGCGGCGCTTAAGCGAGATGAAGCGAAACCTCCGGGGCATGGAGCAAGGACTCAAACAGGTGGCGCGAATGGCGGAACGGCTTACTAAAAAAGGCATCACGGTCCCGTCAGAGTATCAAAGTTTAATCGCTGATTTGACGAATGCGGCTTCGGTATTGAAGAACGCGACAGAATGGAACGACGAGGTTGAGGCCGCGATGGCGGTGCTGGAAGAAAAAGGAGAGTTGCTTCACGACGCAGGGCCGCGGCTGGGCATGCTGGAACAGTGGCCGAGAATGCAGAAACAGGCGGCATCGCAGATTGCGCGTCTTGAAAAAACGTTTGCGCGCGCAAAGAAAGGGAGCGCTGGTCAGCAGGCAGAGCTGGTCTCCCGGATTGAGAGGGAGGTCGGAGCGATAAAGGCGCGGTTTGAAGAGACGAAACAGCTTGCCGCGGCAGGAGACGTTGAAGAGGCGATGGAGACCTTTCAGGATTTTTTTGATGAAGTTAACGAGCTTCACCGCCGCATCGCGATGCTTGACCAGTTGCGCAACGTGGCCAAGACGATAAAGAATGCCGAGCGCGACATTGCTCGGTTTGAGAAGGACGTGAAGCGGCTTGAGAAGGCAAAGAAGAATGTCGGGACGCTCCGAAGCATCATTGCCGAGGGGAAGGCAAAGGTTGCCGAGCTCAAGGCGCTGGGTACCCAAGGCGGCGCAGACCCGGAAGATTTCTTTGAGATATTGCAGGAGCTTGAGGAGATTCGCAGGCGGGCGTTTCAGGAGTTTGACCGCGCGAGCGGTGCCGCAGAGCGCAAAGCGCTTCAGGGCGCGGTGATTCAGTCGCTTGAGGCGCGCCGGCTCGGATCCGCTGGGGCGGATTGGTGTGGGGGTTACGAAGAGGTAATTATGCAGCACTCATGACATCCGAGTACACTACGGCGCCGGAGCTTTTTGGCATGAACACTTTTTTTCTTGACGCGTTACGGCTTCTTTGCTACCATGCATTTTGCTGCAATGCCAAATGAGCACGCCCAAAAAGGAACAGTGCGAGGGGTGGTGACAGAGGCCCTGCCTGATACTTTGTTTCGGGTGGCGGTGGAAGGCGACGAGGCGTTGCTTTGTTATCTTTCAGGAAAGATGCGGATTAATCGCATTCGGGTCTTAATCGGCGACCGTGTGGAGCTTGAGACGAGTTCCTACGGCGGGAAGGGGAGGATTATCAAGCGGTTGTAAGCAGCTTGGTCCATAATCGGTAACACCTAGCATAACCAATAACCCATAACTGAATCACTGAATAACTCATTCCTTCGGAATCGCTTTCTTGTTATTCAGTAATTCAGTTATAGGTTATGAGTTATTCAGTATGCGAGTAAAGGCATCAGTCAAAAGAATCTGCACTCGGTGCACGATTGTCAGGAGAGGAAGGTATGTCTATGTCGTCTGCAAGAGCAATCCGCGGCATAAGCAGAGGCAGGGCTGAAAGCCACGGAAGCGACACGGACGAAGAACACGGAATGGACACAGAACCGTAACTGTACGGTTCCGTTTCGGTTCCGCGTTGGCGGCGTTCCGTGTCAGTTCAGTGTATTATCATGCGCATAAGCGGCGTTACCATTCCAGAAAACAAGCGGCTTGAGTACGGACTCCGTATTCTCTTTGGGGTTGGCCATGCGAGAGCGCTTCGGATACTCTCTGCCGCCCGAGTGGACCCGAGCAGGAAAGGGAAGGACGTGAACCAGGACGAGGAGAACGCCATCCGCAAACAGGTGGAGCGATTCAGGACCGAGGGCGACCTCAAGCGGGAGATCGCGGGGAACGTGAAGCGGCTCAAGGATATCAAAGCGTACCGCGGCATCCGTCACATGAGAGGGCTTCCGGTGCGCGGCCAGCGCACCAAGACAAACTCCAGGACACGGCGAGGGAATGTCAGGAAGACCATGGGGACGGGAAGGAGAACGGTGGAGAAGAAATAGAAATCACAGAAGCGACACGGACGAAGAACACGCCCGCCCGTACCGAATCGCCCGTCCGAACGCACCCTTTGGTACGGGCGGGGTACGATTCGGGCGGGGACATAGACACAGAACCGTAACGGTACGGTTCCGCTTCGGTTCCGGGGTGGCGGCGTTCCGCGTCAGTTCAGTGTATTACCATGGGAAAAAAACGAATCGTTGCAAAGGGAGAGGCAGAGAGCGTTGTCGGCGCGCCGCGCGCGGGTGCCGCGGGGCGCAAACGCGCGCTTGACCGCGCAGTGCTTCATGTGGAGTCAACGTACAACAACACGCGGCTGACGCTTTGCGATGAAAAAGGGAATGTGGTCGCCTCGTCGTCGAGCGGCGCGCTCGGGTTTTCTGGCGCGAAGAAGGGCACCCCCTTTGCGGCCGCAAAAGTGGGAGAGGCGCTCGCGCAGAAAGCGCACGCCATCGGGGTGCGGGATATTTCGGTCATTGTGCGCGGTGTCGGGTCCGGGCGCGAATCGTCAATCCGCAGTTTTATAAACAAGGGATTTACCGTGCTTTCTATAAAAGACGCCACGCCGATTCCTCACAACGGGCCGCGCCCGCCCCGGCCGAGGAGAGTGTAAAAAAGCGGCTCGCGTCTAGCGTTTAGTAGAACAAATCGTTACTAACCGTTTACCGCTCACCGCTCACCGCTATGAAATTTGGACCAAAATACAAAATCGCGAGGCGGTACGGAGCCGACTTGTTTGAAAAGACGCAGACGGCCAAGTATGCGCTCCGCACCGGGCGGGGAGTTCGTCCCCGCAAAAAAGGCGCTCCGCGCAGCCGTAGCGAGTTTGCCTCCCAGCTTCGCGAGAAACAGCGCGCGCGGCTTCTCTACGGTATCTCGGAGCGGCAGTTCGCGCGGTATGTGCGGACTGCGCTAGAGAAAAGAGGGATGAGCGACGATGAGGCCCTTTACCGCGCGCTTGAAGGGCGCCTAGACAACGTGGTGTACCGGCTTGGCATCGCGCCGACACGGCAGGCGGCGCGGCAGTTCGTTTCCCACGGGCACTTTACTGTAAACGGCGTCCGTGTTACGATTCCTTCCTACGGCGTAGCGGTGGGTGATGTGATTGCGGTTCGTGCCGGCAGCGCGAAGAAAGCGCCGTTCGCCGCCGTGGAAGACGCGGTGCGGGACCGACCACAGCCGGTCTGGCTGCGTTTTGATACGGTGAAGGGGATTGCAACGGTGGTGGGGGCGCCCCGGATGGTTAAGGCCGAACTTCCGTTTACGATCGCGGCGATTCTTGAGTTTTATCGCAGATAGTGTTCATTGCGGCAAAGGGCTTAGCCGCCTTTATTATTAGCGTAGGTGTGTTTTAACGCGGGCCGCGCGGGGTGATTGAGTTATTGTTCCCGCGCGTCCCCAGATACGCATGCTTGATTTCAACATTGTTCTTCCGTCAAAGCCGCGCATCGTTCGGGAGGAAGGGAATGCCGGCACGTATCAGATTGACGGGCTCTATCCGGGCTACGGTCATACGCTTGGCAATTCGCTTCGGCGCATCATGCTCTCTTCGCTTCCCGGTGCCGCGATTACGAGTATCAAGATTGCGGGGGTGGAGCACGAGTTCTCCGCACTTGCCGGGGTGAAGGAGGATGTCATTACCGTCATCTTGAATTTAAAGCGCGTCCGCATCGCGCTC
>VMES01000091.1 GCA_007375655.1 Parcubacteria group bacterium Greene0416_79
TGATATAGTACGGCAGGTTAGCGACGATTTTATATCTTGCCTCTTGCCTCTTGCCTCTTGAATCCACAGATAGAATATCGGCGTGAATCAGTTCTAATCTTCCCGACGCACGTTCGTGCTGAAACTTTTCACAGAGAACGGGCATGAGCCGTGTATCTTTTTCCACCGCGATAACCCTTCCCGCTTTCTCCAGCAATAATTCGGTCAATGTTCCCTCCCCCGGGCCGACCTCAAGCACGGTATCCTCTTTTGAGAGTTCTGCGGTTGCGGCGATCTTCTCCAGAATGTGCCGGTCGCGGAGGAAGTGTTGGCCTAATGATTTCTTTAAAAGCATAATGACAGATACTAATATACGAATTGTACTAATAAAACGAATAATACTAATACCGCCGTCTATTCGTACTATTAGTATCATTCGCCCGCCGCGGCGGATTAGTATATTGGTATCTGCTATCATTCAAGATACACTGTCTTCCTTCCTCCTTCCGGTTTCTCTTCCGCCTCCAACAACGTCTCATCAATATCAAAGATAAACTCTGACGGCATCTTTACCTGCCGAGAGCCGAAGATGGCGCGCACCGCCGCATACGAAAGAAAGAGTTTCTTCTTCGCGCGGGTGAGCGCGACATAAAAGAGCCGACGCTCTTCCTCGGCGCGCTCCTCGGCGCGCCACTCATCCGATTCAAGTGGCGCATGGGGGAAGAGATCCTGCTCAAGGCCAGTGACGAATACATACTCAAACTCAAGCCCCTTGGCGGCGTGTACGGTCATGAGCCGCACCAGGTTTTTCTCTTCTTTAATCTCGTCCTGCTCGCTCTGGAGCGCCGCGTCCGTCAAGAAACGTTCTGCAGCTTCGGTTCCGGTGAGATGATCGTACCGGGCCGCAAAGGCGACGAGTTCTTTTAGGTTCTCCAGCCGCTCCTGTTCATCTTCGCTTCCGTTCTTGAGGGCGTTCTCCAGGCCGCTCGCGGCAAGAATAAATTTAAGCGCCTCCGAGAGTTTTCCATTCTCAATTTTTTCCTTCATCTTTGCAAGCGCCGCGCGCAGCGCCGCGACTTTCTGCCGCACGCCGGCAGGAAGCGTTGCCTCCTCTCCGGCAAGAATCCTAAGCAGCGTCACCTTGCCGAGCCCGCGCGCCGGGGCGCTTAGGATGCGCTTCAAGTCCGCCGCGCCGCTCCCGTTGTTTTGCGCAGCGCGGAGATAGGCAAGCATATCCTTGATTTCCTTGCGCTCAAAAAACCGTACCCCCACCACTTGGTAGGGCACCTCCTCCGAGAGAAACGCCTCCTCAAGCGCGCGGCTCTGGAAGTTGGCGCGGAAGAGAACCGCAATCTCTCTCGGTGCTACCCCTTCGGCAATGAGGCGCTTCGCCTTCCCTGCCACAAACCGCGCCTCATCCCCTTCGTCCATGGCGGCATAGAGCCCGACTCGCTCCCCGGGAGCGTTCTTCGTAAAGAGCGTCTTCTCGCGGCGCATCCGGTTCTGCGCTATGACGCGGTTTGCGACCGTGAGAATGATCTGTGTTGAGCGATAATTCTCCTCAAGGAGTATTGTCTTTGCATCCGGATACTCTTTCTCAAACTCAAGGATATTTTTGATGGTCGCGCCTCGCCACGAGTATATCATCTGGTCCAGATCCCCGACGACGGCGATGTTTCTGTGCGCTGCGGCAAGCAATCGCGCCATCTCGTACTGCACTCTGTTGGTGTCCTGGTATTCGTCAATGAGGATATAGCGAAACCGTTGCTGGTAGCGCTCCAACACGCGTTCATTCTTTCTAAGGAGGCGCGCGGCGCGAAGCAATAAGTCGTCAAAGTCAAACGCCCGCTCCGCCTTGAGGACCTTCTCGTACTCTTCCCAGACGCGAGCCACCACCTTGGTATAGTAGTCGCGCTCCGAGCGCGCGCCAAACTCTTCAAGGGTCGTCATGGCGCCCTTTTCGCGGCTTATGGCGGAGAGGAGTCTGCCGGGCTCAAATGTCTTTGGGTCAATCCCCGCTTCTTTCATGCCGCCCTTTATGGCGGAAAGCGAATCGCTTCGGTCAAAGATGGTAAAATGCTTGGGAACCTTGAGCTCCTTGTGTTCCGCGCGCAGGATCTCCGCGCCGAGCGAGTGGAAGGTGCTTATGAAAGGAGAACCCACGACCCACCCCAGTACCAGAGCCGAGCTCGGTACGGGGCAAAGCGACCAACGACCAACGACAGCCGGATGATCTTGTAGTTGGTTGTCGGTTGTCGGTTGTGAGGTAAGGAGATGAGAGACTCTGTCTCTCATCTCCTTCGCGGCTTTGTTGGTAAAGGTGACGGCGAGAATGGCGTCCGGCGGCACCCCTTTTTTGATAAGGTGGAGGATCCGGTGAGTGATGACGCGCGTCTTGCCGGCTCCGGCTCCGGCAACAATAAGGAGCGGCCCCTCAGTGTGAAGCACCGCCTCTCTTTGGCGCGGATTGAGCCCTTCCAGATGCTGCATAGCGAGAACACTATAGCATAGCCGCACCACACGGCTGAATCCTTAATCATTTTGAATAACGAAATGCCAAAAACGGAGGTCAACCTGCCACGTTTGAAGCCCCCCAACGTGGCAGGTTGACCTCACCACGGGCATTTCGTTATTCAAAGTTAATCAGGAATCCTTAATCCTTAACAAACCATTGGTGGTAGTAAGGTTAAGTGAGGAGGGCGTTAAAGATTATGGATTTGTCCGCTGTGGATATCGGTTTGACTTCTGCCGCATCTTGCCTATAGTAGAGGGATCCTAAATCGCGGTGCGAATGTGAAGATGGCCGAACAGAGCCGTATCATACCGGACGAACGGTCCAAGGATAGAGTTTAACCAGACGGGTGGCACGCATACGTTCCGAATGCCTCAATCGCTATGTAATACCTCGTAGGATTGTGGTCTTTTGAGAGGCGTGCGCGCGGCTGGAAACACTCTCTTTGGCGTTTTCCTTTATTTTGCATCTTCCTCTACATACTGAATCCCATAGGGGTCACGTGGCAGGGATTCAGCAAAAGAGCATGAAACAGAAGGCGGGGTATAAAGCCGCCTGGTTTCTTCTCTCTGTCTTTTTTGTCTCTTCACTTCTTCCGCTATACGCCCATGCCGGCGTTTTTTCGTTTGTGGCGGATTTATTTTTCAACAAGCCGAAAGAAGAGACGGCAGCGGTATTTATGACATCCCAAAATGTTCCGGTGCTTGCCGCGGCGCAGAATCCCGACCCGAATCCCGCCAAAGGCGGCGGAGATATCACCATTGTCGGCGGCTCCGCGCTCCTTCCCGAGACCGGACCCGTCGGCACGCTCGCGGATATTGAGGAGAATCATGCCGGCACCATTAGCATCTATGTGGTGCGCGAAGGAGACACGTTAAGCGCGATCGCGAAGATGTTCCAAGTTACGGTCAATACCATTGTGTGGGCGAACGACCTGCGCTCAGGACTCATTCAGCCGGGGCAGACGCTCATTATCTTGCCCATTTCCGGCGTGCGCCACATCGCGGCAAAGGGCGATACGTTTGCGAGCATTGCGAAGCGATATAAAGCCGATTTGAATGAAATCTTCCAGTATAACGGGCTTGAAGCGGGAGCCGCGCTCGCCACGGGAGACATCGTGATTGTGCCGGACGGCGAGATCGCGCCGGTGTCGCTTGATACGCGAACTGTCCGGGTGCGCGGCGCCGGGGGTCCCGACTACGCCGGATATTATCTGCGTCCCATCCTTGGCGGAAGGAAGACGCAAGGGCTGCACGGCTACAACGGTCTTGACTTTTCCGCGTATCTCGGCGCTCCGGTCTTTGCGTCCGCCTTCGGCATCGTCATTATCGCGCGCGACTTTGGTTGGAACGGCGGATATGGCAAGTATCTGGTCATCGCGCATGCGAACGGGACTCAGACCCTTTATGGCCACCTCTCGGCGGTCTCCGCGTATGCCGGACAAAACGTGGTGCGCGGGGAGATTATCGGGTATGTCGGCAATACCGGCCGCTCCACGGGTCCGCACCTTCACTTTGAGGTTCGCGGCGCCCGGAATCCGTTCTGAAAAAGCGTGTAGTGGTTAGTTGGCGAAAAGAC
>VMES01000092.1 GCA_007375655.1 Parcubacteria group bacterium Greene0416_79
GCGCTTATTCACGCCTGTCGTTTCTCCAGTCAAGATAGTAGAGCCCCTCCCGCCGCTCGTTTCCAATGAGGCGCGGGAATATAAAAATCTCCTCCTTCGCTTTTCATTGGTGTACCCCAAGGATTTAACGGTACGGGAATATGATGACGGCACGAGTGCCTCTACCATTACTTTTGAAGATGCGAGAGAAGGAAAGAGTTTTCAGATTTTTGTCGTGCCATATAAAGAAGAGTATATTACGGGAGAGCAATTCAAGAAGGATATTCCCTCCGGTATTATTGAGGAGGCAACTGACATTGTTATTGACGGCGTGCGCGCCACGGTCTTCTTTAGTAAAGACAACATCTTGGGCGACACACGCGAGGTATGGTTTATCAAGGATGGGTTTCTCTTTGAAATTACGACCCGCCGAGAGCTTGATTCGTGGCTCGCCGCTCTCATGAAGTCCTGGCGATTTGACCCTTATCCAGATCGCTAGCTCGTTACCTCACAAAAGGTTTGAGCTCATCGGTAGAATAAATAAATCCGATTCCTACTTGTGAAGCTTCCGAAACTAACTTAAGTGTCTCATTATAGATTTCAGCGGTAAATTTAGTCGGGTCTATTCCTGCTCTGGTTCTCATACTCGAGGAATAGTGGTCGGGATTTAATGGTTTACGGTTGAGATACTCACTTTTCTTTGCTCCTACTATTCCTATTACTCTTCCCGTCGCAAGTGAAAAAACGGGGCTCCCACTGTTGCCCTTATTTACAAAGGAGTTAATGGTAAAAACCTTTACGCCATTATCAATTCCCTTTGCAGATACATTACCTCGATGTACTAGGGGAATAGTAAAACCAGGATTAAAACCGATTAAACCCACGTCTTCTCCAATGGTCATATTGTCAAAAAAGCCAAGTTCCACCGCATTGAAATTTTCACCTCGGACTTTTAAAATTGCTAGGTCGGTCTTATCGTCTTTTGCAAATAAAATTGCTGTGTAAAAATTATTCTGCCCGCTTTGTATATGGATGTTCTTTTCATCCAGCCCCTCTATCACATGTTTTGCAGTCGCAATATATCCGTCCTTAGAAATAAAAAAACCTGTTCCCCTTACCGTATCTTCCAATTCAGAGGCTACTACTTTTTTTGCTTGATTATAGGAAGCACTGACAGAAGAACCGTGAATAAAAACCACTGCGGGTAAGATTTTAGTATAAAAAAGTTCTAAACTTGGTTTCTCCACAGAGCCACTTTTTTGAAGAGTGATTAGCGTCTTCTCCGTCTTTTCTAAGCGTTGATTGAGAGTTTCAACTTTATTGCTCACCAGACTCAAAGTTTCTTTTAAATTTGAATAGCCTAAATAAAATCCAATTGCCACAAAGACAATACATAGAATAGACACTATTTGATTTTTTATTTTCTCGCTCATTTACGGTCCAGGCGGTTACAGGGAACCGACTTCAGGTAGTATATAAGATTCACTATTCTTCATGCTCGTTCCGCTTGTTAAACGTTAAACTCTGTGCCGGCATCTCTGTGGATAAGTTGTGGATAAGCATATTGACTTTGCGAATAATATAACATAGCATCGGGCATATGAAAAAGTACCGTTCCGGAATACTTATCGTCTTGATAATCGTAGTGGGCGCTTTGGGGCTGAGCTTCTATAGAAGGGTCTCTGCGCTCAAAGCGAATCCCCAATTGGCGGCACAGAAAATAGTCGCGGAACTGGTGGAACGCGTGGGGAAGCTCATTCTTCTTCCTGAAGGAGAGAGTCCAGTGATTGCGACGGTGACGGACCTTGAGATGCTGAAAGGTCAGCCGTTTTTCGCCAAGGCACGAGCTGGCGATAAAGTTCTTCTCTATCAGACGGCAAATAAAGCGTACCTCTATACTCCGGTAGTCAACAAGATTATGGAAGTTGCTCCCATTACTCTAAGCACGGTGGAGAAATAAAAAATAATTTAATTCCTCAATAATATGGAGCCAGACATTGAGACATCCATCGGCGGTGAGACAGGGCGAGTGCGCGCAAAAAAGCCCTCTTTTATGCTTGTCACAATCCTCATCGTCGTTACTGCGATAACCCTTTATTTCTATCTTGAGGTCCGGAAGTTGGAACAGAATCCTAATCGGGTGAATCAGGAGAGGGTTGCCGCCCTCGTAGCACGGGTGGGGAAGCTCATAGACCTTCCCCAAGGTGAAGTTCCCTCCACGGCGACCGTGGCTGACCCCAAGCCGCTTGCAGCCAGCAACCCATTTTTTGCAAATGCAAAAGCGGGCGATGAAGTGCTCTTTTACACGGCGGCGGGCAGAGCTTTTCTGTATGACCCCGTAAAAAATATCATTGTTGAGGTTGCGACCATCACTATTGGGCGGTAAAAATTGGGCGGTAGAAACACTTTTGAACGGGCATGGTATGCTAATGGCACTATGCGAGAATATTCGGCTGGTAGTGGAAAGTGTCTGAAAATTTCGTCACTTCTTTTTTTAGGATTTTTTCTCTTCTCTTCCGTTTCTCAAGCGGATGAGTTTACCTCGAGTTCGTTTCGGGTACTCCACCCGGTCGTTATGGGGGCGAACTACGCTACTTCTTCCGGATTTCAACTGTGGGGTACGATCGGGCAAATAGGGATTGGAACGAGCACGGCCACGGATTTTAGGGTGAGTAGCGGGTTTCTCTTCTTTCCGTTTGTAAGTACGCCGGTAGTGTCGGCGACTGCCGGCGACGCGCAAGTCGCGCTCTCGTCGA
>VMES01000093.1 GCA_007375655.1 Parcubacteria group bacterium Greene0416_79
CCGGCGCTCGTTTAGAAGCGTTTCTCTAATCTTCTCGCGGCGCCCGTCCAAAAGCTTCATCACCGGCCGATAGACGAACTTGGCAAGAACAAGAAGTAAGATCGTGAAGTTCACGATCTGGGCAATGAATACCCCCCAATTGATGCCGAGCGCGTGCAATAATTCAGGCATACCAAATCGGCACTATCGCTTAAAAATAAGAACGAGAACCCCAACTATGACCAGTAACCCCAGTAATAACAGAATGATCATCGCGGACATAGATTCGCGCTACACAAATTTGATAATAAGCGCGACTACGAGCGCGTAAATCGCGATGGCCTCGGTGAACGCAATCGCGAGAATCATGACGGTCTGAATCTTCGGCGCTGCCTCCGGATTCCGACCGATGGCTTCCAGTGCCTTCCCCGCGAGAAGCCCGATCCCAATGCCAGGACCTATGGCTCCGGCGCCCATGGCGATGCCTGCTGCAAGTGATTCCATAGACTTAAATGCGAATCAACGAATGAATACGAATACTGCGAATATATTCGAATCAGACGTGTCCGTATTAACGATTAATCTAATAATTGAAATTGGGCTTTATAATAGCGTAATTCAGTTAAAAACACAACGCACAATCTTCGGAATTTTCAATTATCAATTTACCCCCACACCTTGTGTGAAATGTCCTGGTGTGGGGGTTTACAATTTTCAATTAAAATCCGAAACGCTAAAATTGAATACTCTAACGTTGATTGAAAATTGATAATTGAACTTTGATAATTTTCAGTGTTGCTCCGTATGAGCAACAGTGAAGCTGCTAAACGCCACCATGGCGAGCGTCGCGAAGATAAGCGCCTGGATAAAACCGACGAAAAGCTCTAGCCCGAGAAAGGGAACCGGCACGAGGTACGGAACGAGAAAGACCATGATAGTAAGGAGCACTTCTCCGCCGAAGATGTTGCCGAAGAGCCGGAATGAAAGTGAGATAATCTTTGAAAACTCGCTGATAATTTCAAGAACTCCGGTAAAGGCCGCAATCGGGCTTTGAAGCATGATGAACTTTCCGAGATGTCTCTGCGCCCCGATGGCAATCACTCCGAAAAAATGCGAAAGCGTTACCGTAATGAGCGCGAGCGCGAGCGTCATATTGAGGTCGGAAAAGACCGAACGGAAAATCGGCACGAATGATTCCTTCCCCTCGCGCATCTCATGAAAGCCGACGCTCCCCACTCCCGGAATGACGCCCGCCCAATTTGAGAGGAGCACAAAGATAAAAATCGTGGCGACAATCGGAAAGAATCTCTGCGCCGCTTCCCTGCTCCCCGCGATGGTCTCAAAAAAGCCAAGAAGTCCTTCAACAACTCCTTCAATGGCGGCTTGAATCCTTCCGGGCATTCGCTTAAGCGTCAGCGAAAAAATAATCGCGCCTATGATGATAAGCGCCATAACAAGCCACGCCGTAAGAAGCGTGTTTGTTATCGGAAGCGGGCCGATATGGAACAAAACTTCTGGAACAATAGAAATATGCATTGGTTGAAATCCTTAATCTCTAATCCTTTATCCTTAACATGAGAGAGTACGGATGAAGGATTGCGGATTTACAGGATGCGCTTAATTTTACGGTATACAATCGCAGTTGAAATAAAAACCGAAAGCACTACCCCGAGGAGGAGAAGCCAGGGGCTTGTTCCAAACATCCTGTCCGCCCATCTGCCAAGAAGCGCGAAGAGAACTATCGGAATGGCGATCGTATACCCAAGCTCCCATGCCAACTGCCACGAGTTGAAGTCGGGCATATCACCCTTGGTAAGGGGGGCTTTTCTTTTCTCCTCACTCTCTGGCACGCCCTGTAGTATAGCGAAAATGCGCTAAAGACACAAAAAAGAAAAAGCGCCGCGACTATGGGTAGTCGTGGCGCGCGCTACTATGAGCGTTTCACCCCGTGAACATGCTTGAAGCCAGTGAGAGGCCATAACCATCTTCGTATTTCAGTTCGCGCAGGGTCAGGCGCCGAAACGAGCGGAAGGCGAAGCACTCCACTATCAAGTTGTACGCGCTCCATTGCGCACTTAATGCCTGACGGATTGCCATGCGCTCCGAATAAGAGTGGGATAAAATCGCTGACCTCTCTCCAGTCGGAGTTTCTGTTCAGAAAGAGTTGAACGCTCTCAGGACTCTTCACCTCCCGTCGGGCAGCTCGGACGAGGCTCTGCATAAGGGAAAGTAACAGGTTTGAGAGTACACTCACCACACCGACGGCTCCGTGCGCGATGAACTGCACGGTAAGATTGTCGTCTCCGGAGAAGACGCGAAAATCCTTCCCGAGCCAGGAGTGAAGTGTCTCCGTTCGTTCGGGTCTCCCGCTCGCGTCTTTCAGCGCGACGATGTTCGGGCACGCTTTTTGGAGTCGCGCGACTGTTTCATCCATAATCGCCACTGCGCACCGCGACGGAATGTCATAGAGCATAATCGGCAGTTCTGTCGCATCCGCAATCTTTCGGAAATGTTGGAACAATCCTTCCTGGCTCGGCTTATTGTAGTATGGACTCACCTGAAGCGAGCCGTCCGCGCCATCCCTTTCGGCGGCTTGCGTCAGTTCAATCGCTTCGTCGGTGCAATTTGAACCGGTGCCGGCAATCACGGAAATTCGTTCTCCAGTAATTCGCACCGCTTCCCTGACTATCCCTGTATGCTCCTCGGTTGAGAGTGTAGGCGATTCGCCGGTCGTCCCCGCGACGACAATGCCTGCCACCTCGGCCTTAATCTACCGCTCAATCTGCATACGAAACCGTTGGGGGTCAAACTTCCCATCTGTGTCAAACGGCGTGATAAGGGCAGTAATGACGCCCCCCTTCAGCCAATTCCGGTTGAGACTGCTTATTGTGATTTTCATACTTTCTCATGCTTTCGAGGGTCTATGTTTCTAACGGCAAGTCTACACAACCCAAAGAAACGCGCAAGACATTGACATCGTGTCCGCTCCAACTGAAACAAAATCCTCTCTTTCCTCCTCCAACGACAATCGTTGCAAGTAGCAGCGATCGGTGTTACTTGCAACGAATCCAATTACAAAAAGAAAAAAATCCTCTTGCAGCAAAGAGAATTACCATTACCAGCAGCGTGGCGGTACTGTATCCACCTCCTTATTCTGAAGCAGAAACCGAGTGTACCCGATGGTGCTCGGTCATAATGCGCTCCTTGAGCGCCTGCGGATTCGCGACTCCCTTGATGCTGAAGGTCTCGTTGCTCGCGGTGCGAAGGAGAGCC
>VMES01000094.1 GCA_007375655.1 Parcubacteria group bacterium Greene0416_79
GGGGCTATACTAGCATAAACCGAATGAATCCTTAATCCTTTATCTTTCATCTGTAACAATCGGGAGATTCCCTAAACAAAACACTCCCCCGCCTTTGGCGGGGGAGTGTGTAGGTTAGCGGCGGCGGCGAGAGGATCGGCGCTTCTTTGAGGTCTTGCGGCGCTTTGCCGTCTTGCGGCGTTTCTTCTTTGCCATTTCTTTTGAGAGAAAAGTTCTGTACGGCCACAAACAAAAACACCAGGCACCTTTTTTCTTTTCTCCGATTAGCTGACAATAAGAATATCTTCGACCTCCTTCATTATCGCAACAAAAAGAACCGAGTACAATGGTTTTCTCGCGCATGTGTGGATAAGTGAGCGCATATTGCCACAAATCATGCGCGAAAAATCCCGGCCCGAATCTGTCCAAATCATGTCTTGCGACGATGAGCGTTTGATATTCAAAAATAATTCACTCTCATGAGCATCAGAGGCGATGTTAAAATAGTTTGCGACCGCAAACTATTTTAACATCACAAATAATGCCAAAAGTAACAGACAGACGCATCAGAAGAAGAACTGCACCTCGTACTCAACCGTGATGCCGGTCGCATCTTTGACGATTCGGGCGACTTCCTCGGTGAAGGCGCGTACTTCTTCCGCGCTCGCGCCGCCCAAGTTTACGACGACAATCGGCTGACGTTCAAAGAGCGCGACGTTTCCTTTACGAAATCCTTTCAACCCGCAGAGATTGTCAAGAATCCACGCGAGAGGGATTTTGACGCGATCCGAATCTACGAATGCACCCGAATGCCCCGAATGAGAAAGCGGAAAACCGGGGAGGGCAGGATAGATATGTTTGAGCGCGTCAAATTGATCATTGAAAATTTGCTTCAAATCTCTATATGCCAAATTCGGCGTTCCATTTCTTTTCAAGAGAAACGCGACACGGATAATGATGAGTTTTTTGTTTTCAGGGCTTTTAAAGACGCTATCGCGATATTCAAATCCACAGTCCGCACTCGCGATCCTTCGCACTTCTCCACTTTCACTATCAAACACTTCAACCCACTCCAGAGTATCTTTAATCTCCGCGCCGTAGGCCCCGATGTTCTGGACCGGCGCCGCGCCGACAGACCCCGGAATGCCCGAGAGATTCTCAATGCCCCACAACCCCCGCCGCACCGCTTCGGCAACAAGTTGGTCCCACTGCTCTCCAGCTCCGGCAATGACAAAGACGACATTTTGAGATTTTGGTATGCTGAGATCATGAGATGGTAAGATGGTAGGATTTTGAGATTTTGAGATTTTGAGATTTTGAGATTTCAAAATATCAGAATTTCTAAATTTCAAAATATCTTCACCTTCCATCCACTTAATTCCCCGAATAGCAATCCGCACCACCACTGCATTGATCCTTCCGTCCGAGACGAGCACATTTGAGCCGCCGCCAAGCGCGACGACCGGCAATGCCTTCTCTCGCGCAAACCGAAACGCGGAAGCAAGCTCCTGCTCATTACCGACGGAAAAAAAATAGCGGGCTATCCCGCCGATTTTAAGTGTCGTCAAGTCCCGAAGTGAGACATCTTCTTGTACCTGCAATTCCGTCATGCGAAGGCATGGCCGGCGGGGCGAGCTCCAACTAATGTCTAGGTGAGTGCGACCGCCGGCCGTGCCTTGGCACCACCCTATAATATTGTAGTACAAAAAAACGCCCGCGCAAGTCAGCCGAAGCCGACTCTGCACAAGCGTGCGAAGCAAATCTCCCACTTGGACATCGAATGTCCAAGTATCTACTGAAGTTTGTATATCTCCTTTATCGCTTCTTTTTCGGCAATGATGCGAGGCAACTCTCGCAGCGCGTATGTCTTATACTCCTGGGGAGATGAGAAATGCGCGAGCGCCGGCTCGGTATGACAGAGGACTTTTCCTTGAGACCGTGACGGTTTGGTGTACTCATTCCAGCTCGACTGAGACAACTTGGACATCCGATGTCCAAGTTGGTGGCGCTTAGCGTTGAGATTGACATACACGCTTGTATCAACGAGTTCCCAATCAGTCCTCAAGTGAACGGCCTTGAAAGGCCCTTGGAACAAAACGCCTGATCGCTTGTATTTTTTATTAAAGTATTTTGTGTACCCGTTGCCCACCCGCTGCAAGAACTTTTCAATGCCTTTGTCAGCCACCTGTTCAAGAATCAAATGGAAATGATTTGGGTTAAGACAATACGCCACAATGCGCACGAGCTTTGGGGGAGTCGATTGCTCCTTTTGAAAACGGTGTTCAAAGATGCTGCCGATTGGCGATAGTGAATTAAAAAGTGCAATACTTTCAAAAAAACGGTCAACGTCATCGGGTGACATCACAATGGCGCGTTTATCCGTCCCCCGATTGAAGACGTGATAAAAGTTATTATTTGCCAGTTCTACTTTTCGCGTGGGCATAGTTGAAACATTACTTGGACATCGGATGTCCAAGTCCGACAAGAAACGCAAAACCGACGACCAACAACAAGAAGGCGATGAGTTTCTGCGCGAGTTTCTTCTCCTTAAAGTAGCGGTTGCCCGAGAGCATGGAGAAGAAGACGCTCGTGGAACGCGCCACGCTCGTTCCGACTGAAGCGGGGACAAAGAGGTACCCGAAACTCACGACCACACCCGCAGCCGCCTCGGAAAGCGACTGGAGAAGAAAGACGGGTTTCCGGAAAAGGAGCAAAGGATTCTTGCCGGTGGTGCGCCACGCCGCCGCCGTAAAGACAAAGAGCAAAACGAGCTGAATAATGATCTGCTCCGCCTCAACCGAGTTGAAGAAGGTGATGTGATACTTAAAAAGGGAGAGGGTCGCCACCGCGTTCACGGCGGAGAGAAGCACCCAGCCCGTCCCCTTCCCCGAAAGTCCGTGGTTGAGGAAGAGAAGGAGGATGCTTACCGTGAGGATGCTCGCGCCGATAATCTGATTTCCGGTAAGCGCGTACCCGAGCAAGAGGTCAACGATGAGAAGGAGCGGTATCGTAAGCATGCGCAGAAACCCGAAGGTGCTTCGGTCAGCGGTGGTGATCGCTCGTATGGAGACATATGCCTGCAGCACCTCAAGCGCGGCGCGGAGCGCGAGTGTCGGGAGCGAGGCGAGAGAGAAGATAAACTCGCCGCGCACGAAGATTGCAAAGAAGGCAAAAGCGAGTGTGCTGAGACACAAACTTAGAAACCCGTAGGTGTAGATGGTCTCGTGCCGTCGCGCCACCTCTCGCTTACCGAGGGAGGCGCCAACCTCCTGAAAGAGAGAGCCCGCGGTAATAAGAAGAAGTCCGAACATGTGCAACGATTATAGCATCCCCATACTCGCGGACACGAAAATCCCGCCTTGCGGCGGGGTTTTCGCAGACATTCGTTTTGGGCA
>VMES01000095.1 GCA_007375655.1 Parcubacteria group bacterium Greene0416_79
AATCTCTCGGACTGCTTTCAAGCCGATGCAGAACTCGTCGCCGGCCGTAATATCATTCTCATAGATGATGTGGCGACGACCGGCGCAACGCTTGAGGAAGCGCGCAAAACCCTCCTCGCCGCCGGCGCGCGAAAAGTGATTGCGTTCACGATAGCCCATTAAGAAAAAACGAGACGCAAAATTCCCTGATGCAAGAATCAGGTAACATGTGATACAGTAGCCCTTGGTGGAGGGTTCGCATAGTGGTCTAGTGCGGCACCGTGCTAAGGTGTTGTCCGGGAAACCGGACCGTGAGTTCGAATCTCACACCCTCCGCAGTAAACCCCCACACCTTGTGAACGAAGGAGGGTAGGAAGCGCGGGACGCTTCCGTGTGGGATTCGAAGCCCGATTGAGCTTCTTTTTGAGCCCGTCTTCGGCGAAAAAAGAACCAATGAATCACTGTTGCGCGGCCTTTGAGAATCTCCGCTCTATCAATGTTTCGGCAATTTCGAAAAAAGCGGACGATACATATCTTCTTGGATATCAATACGCAGCTCCGCACGGTTTACTCTATTGCAGAATTCCACCGGCGATCTTTCAATAATCGCCAAGGGTTGTTGTTCGTTCCCTTCGCCCATGACTAAAACTGCGGCGGCGGCAAGACCATCGGCTATATTCGTCCGAGAAAATTTAAACTTTCTGCCGAAAATATCCGGCGTACCGCGGTAGTCCTTAATGCCGGGAAAGCCCGCGTAACCGAGGGCGATACCGGTTACTCCGGCGCGAAGCGGCACGATTCGGCTATCAGTAATCAAAATGCCTAAATGCCTTACGCTATATCTTTGTCGCAACGTATTGCGAAGATTATGGGCCGTCTTGAAACTATCTTTAGGCAAAAGAATGAGTTTGCCGTTTGCGTTCGACTCATCAATTCCGGCAGAAGCCATAACCATTCCGTCCTTAACCGTGAGCCACGCATACTTGGTGGGTATGGCAAGGTCGCTTTCTCTGCGGATCAGTTTTTCCTTCGTCTGCGCATTTTCTGCGACAGCCGTTCTCCTTTCCGCGAGGGCGACAATTTTAGACGTCACCACAATCACTGATCTTTTTGGAAGTTTCTGAAAATAGTCCGTGATGAAATCAGACAAGGCCTCACCCTCTTGAAAGATCCTGGTTTTAATCGAACGAATAATCATGGGCATTGATTAATTTGATAGTGCAGCAAGAGCGTACCGGTGCGGTTAAGCCGTCGTACGGACAGCAAGTGCACCTGTTTTGTCCTCCCGGCGCCGACAAACATCTCCTTTCCGCGACCGAAAATGAGCGGCTCAACAGTAATAAAAATCTCGTCCAAAAGCCCGCTTTCCAACATGAAACGGTATACCGCCCCGCCGCCGAGCACGGCCACTGTCTTATAGTTCGCAAGCAAGGGGGCCAGATCAACATTCGCTGGATTCACGAATGTTACGCTTCCTCTGCGCGCCATCGCGCTCACGCGGTTTGAGAGAACAAATGTTTCTCGTTTGCGCAACCGCCTTGCAGCCGCTCTATAGGTATTGCGGCCGACCACAACGGCATCTGCGCGCGAAAGTGAGCGTTCCAAAAATCGCCAGTCTTCCTTACTCGTCCATCGCGGTAACGTTCTTTCTGACAGTGAAATGCGTCCATCAACGCTTGAGGCGACAAAAGCGACAAAACGCGTTTTACCCCCACACCTTAACGCCCTGCGGTCAAGGTGTGGGGGTTTACGTCGTAGAAGATGTTGCGGGCTCATTTTGTTTATTGCGAAGAACTGGAGCGAGATATTTCTGATCAATGTAAAAGCCGAGGTAGAGAAGTCGTCTCTTCTCCAAGAGTCCAAGAAGGTTATTGACGAGAATAAACGACCCGCAGATGCCAAGCGCAAAGAGCAGCCGTTCCGCGATCACAACGGGAATAAGGGAGTTCCAGACCGGCGCCGGAAGCGCAAAGAACCAAATCCACAAGGCGCCTCCAACCGCGTGCGCAGTGAATGTGGCGCCGAGCGCGCGGGCAAAGAGAAACTGGTCGCGGAAGAAATGCGCGGCAATGGGAATGAGCCAAAAGATCGGGAAGTACCAGACCGTCCGACCGATCGGATGCGCGATGAATGCCACGATGGCGAGCGCGGGTACGATGAGATTTATTTTCCCCTTCTTAGAGAAATAAAGCACGGCAAAAAGCATTGGGAAGAAGCGAATAATTGTTCCTGCGTCTTGAATCTGCGCGCCGTGAACCAGAAAATTGAAAAACTGCATAAAAAAGACGGCAATCACACCCGGGATACTTCCGATAAACGAGCCAGCGACAGGCGCAAACGCGTCATAGATAGTAAACTTGACCTTTGAACCCGCCAGTTGTGCTACCGGAATCTGTAACGCGATAAATCCAAGAATCGCAAAAATGGCTACAAAGAGCAGATTTTTCTTTGTTATGAGTTGATGAAAGTATTTCATAATGATTTAGATAGGTTAATGGTGGCAAAATAATACTGACTAGAAAGGCACCTTAATCAAATATGGCCGGACCAAGTTTTTATTTTATCATTGTGGAGCATATCCTTGAGGCTCCCCACATTCAATTTCTAAGTGCAACACTGTTAGCTAATAATACCTCGTAGGGGGTGGAAAAGTTAAGGCACTTCATCGGACGATTGTTGATTTCAAAAG
>VMES01000096.1 GCA_007375655.1 Parcubacteria group bacterium Greene0416_79
TTTTCTCGCGAAGTCGCAACTCGTCTTTGACCAGACCACTGGCGAGCCGCTCGTGCTGCTCAACTTTAACCGCGAAGGCGAGACGTTGTTCGCCGAGCTTACCAAAGCGAATGTGGGGCGTATTCTCGCCATCTTTCTTGACGGGGCGCCCATCTCCACTCCGGTCGTGCGGCAGGAGATTACCGGCGGCAAGGCGCAGATTTCCGGCGGCTTCACGCCGCAGGAAGCGAAGGAATTGGTTCGGAATCTCAACTATGGAGCTCTGCCGGTGCCGATTGAACTCGTCTCAACGCAGACCATCGGCGCGACGCTCGGCGACGAGGCCGTGAAAGCGGGAATCCGCGCGGGGATGTGGTCGTTTTTCATCATCGCCGCGTTTCTGGTGTTGTGGTACCGGCTGCCCGGGGTGGTCGCCGTGGTTGCGCTCGCGTTCTATGCGGCGCTCAACCTCGCGCTCTTCAAGCTCATCCCCGTAACGCTCACCGCCGCCGGTATTGCCGCGTTCATTCTTTCGCTTGGTATGGCGGTGGACGCGAACATCCTCATCTTTGAGCGCCTGAAAGAGGAGCTTCGCAGGGGGCGCGTGCTTCACGATGCCATACAGGAGGGCTTTCACCGCGCCTGGACCTCAATTCGCGATTCAAACATCTCCAGCATCATTACTGCCGTTATCCTCTACTACTTTGCTTCCACCGCCGTCATTAAGGGATTTGCTCTCGTGTTTTTCATTGGCGTCGTAACCAGTATGTTTACCGCCATTACCGCCTCACGGACGCTGCTTAAAGCAATGGGGGCACGCGGTGAAGGAAAAATGTCGCGGTTTTTGTTCAACTCGGGGTTTATTAACAAAACTCTAAATTCTAAACCCTAAATCCTAAACAAATCACAATGTTCAAAACCCAAATCACAAACAGTTTTCGTTTGAGATTTAAGTAATTGGAATTTAGAATTTGTTTAGAAATTAGATATTAGAATTTAGGATTTTATGCAAATAGTTGCTCACCGAAAACTCTTCTACATCCTCTCCGGCCTCATTCTTGCGGCTTCTGTTCTCGCGCTTGCCCTGTGGGGCTTGAAGCCCGGCATTGATTTCAAAGGGGGCTCACTTTTTGAAGTCACCTATCCCGACGGTCGTCCCGAAAAGACAGAGATAGAGACCTCGCTCGCGCCCTTTTCGGTCGATGCCTCGGTGCGTCCAACAGGAGATAAGGGCTTCATTATCCGTATGAAGGATTTGACCGAAGGCGAACAGACACAGGTTCGCGAAGCGGTATCGTTTAACGGGGCGAAAAGGATTGTAGAGAAACGATTTGACTCGGTGGGACCCCTTCTTGGAAAAGAGGCCGTAGGAAAATCCTTCCTCGCGATTGCTCTCGTCATTCTTTGCATTGTCATATTTATCACCTTCGCCTTTCGTCATGTTTCCGAGCCAGTCGCTTCGTGGAAATATGGTATCATCACCATCGTCGCGCTCCTGCATGATGTGCTGGTTCCCACCGGCGCTTTCGCCATTCTCGGTCACTACGCGGGGTTTGAAGTAGATACCCTCTTTGTCACGGCGTTACTCGTTGTCCTCGGCTTTTCGGTGCATGACACCATCGTCGTCTTTGACCGCGTGCGCGAGAACCTGCGGGTATCGCACGAAGCGCGAGACCGCAAGGATTTCTCGACAATCGTAGGAGAGAGCATTGAGCAGACCTTTGTGCGCTCTATCAATACCTCGCTGACTACGGTTATCGCGCTCATTGTGCTCTATTTCATCGGTCCTGAAGTCACCAAGCATTTTTCTCTCGCGCTCCTTATCGGCATTATCGCCGGCACCTACTCGTCAATCTTCATCGGCTCACCCTTGCTTGTCACGGTGGAGAAGTGGCAGGAGCGAAAGAATCCTTAATCCTTAATCCTTAATCTTTAACTTTGTCATTCCCTAATGACAGATGTTTCTACTATCAAGGCGAGTGTAGGGTTTCCTGAAAGGCGGTCTTAAAAAGAAGGTGGATTACGATGCATGTATCGCCCTTGAACGGCGGGTGTCGGCAGTTGAAGCAAAGGTAGTGGATGCATACAGGCAGTTGGCATATACGGAATTGAAGAGTATGATTACGCATAAATGTTCGTTGAACCTTGAACAGAAAGGAATGTGATGAATGCTCAATCAAATATGGGTGAAAGTGCCACAACGAAACCTCTCGCCGTTGCGCGTGCAGATCAGGAGAAAATAGTGCAGGTGGTAGAGGAGTGCTGTGAAGCGCTCTGTCCCGGAGGGGTCTCTCCCGGGGCCAGTCTCTCATTGGCTGTGGCGGAGTGGCATTCCGCGAACACTTGGCCAAACTGGTGTTGGTTGCAAGCGCGATTTCAAGCGCAATTGCAAACGCAACTGCGAATGTAACAATGAACGCAGAACCAGCCGAGAGGGTATCCACATGGGTACCCTTGACTTTTTTTAGCGGGAGATTAGCATATACATCATGCAATCGGGCGCGCTAAACCTTCTCGGTCTCATGCTACCTACCCACCGCGGTGGAGCGCTTGCACCTGCTTATTTCTTCCAAGTTAAGGATTAAGGATTACAGATTAAGGTTTTTTCGTTCGCAGAGGCCAGCTTTTCACCGAGGGCTGATCTTCTCGTT
>VMES01000097.1 GCA_007375655.1 Parcubacteria group bacterium Greene0416_79
GGGGACCTATCGGAGCCCCATGTTCATCAACAACGGTAACGGTTCCATTGATAAAGCCGAGTTCTTCTACCGCCTCACCTCTCAACTCCGGCCTCGGCAGTTCTTTGCCGGCTCGGTTGGTAAACATCCAGTTAAGCGCGTCTTTGTTTTGCGCCGTCATTTCAGTGACTCCTTTCAAATCTCTAATGTAGGCCGCGATCAAATCCGCCTCAACTCGCTGGATATCACTAACATCCTTGTCTCTCCAAAAAGCAAGCGTGCCGCCGTCAACTCCATTGTGTAGCATTTGGCTGTTTCGAAACCTGCCTCGCGTTCCGGCGATTTCTTTCGGTGCGCGGTCGCTTAACCACGATCCAAACCACTTTTGCCTCAGAGAGTCCTTTGGAAGCGTAACGGATATCGTCTTTTGCCATGCCGTTCGCGCCGCAGACTCAATTTGTTCTGCGCCGGCTTCTGCCGCTGTTGCGGCGGTCCTGGCGGCTTCAGCGGCTTGCGTTGCTAAGAGGAGGGCTTGAGCCCGTTCCGCATCGGTATTTTCAGGCATGTAGTGCTTGTCTTTTTTATCCAACAAGCGCCAGAGTTTGTAATCTTTGAGAAAGGTTATGTCGTCTCTTGTTTGGTACGCAATATTTTCGTTTCGGCGCAGCTGGTCGTGTGTCATACCCCATCGAACGGTCTGCACGAGGGCTGGTATGGCAAGAGCTTGAGGTCGCAGCAACGTCATAATTTCATAACCGCGCAGCGTCATATCATTTCTCGCCCATTCGCGGAGTGTTTTTGGAAACGGGGGCGCTTCAGGGTATTCTATTTCAATTGCGGCACCAGCCGCGTTTGTGCCCAGCGCATACCGCTTGCCGTCAGGTCCGATTCGCGTGCGTTCTGGTTCATGATTTTCGTTCATTGTGATAAATCCCTTTCCTATGTTTTCGTTTAGGATATCCATTTTTGAATCAAACTCATCAACGGAACGCTGGAATTCCCTAAACCCTTTAATATAATCGTCATACTGCGTCAGCATCCCTCTCTTTTTGTCCATGGTGTATTCTTTTGAGTCAAGTACGGCCTGAATTTGCTTGATGTTCGCGTATTTCGAGAGGCGTTCTATGTCCCGCTCATTCATTTCAGCAAAACCTTGTGGCGACAGCAAATTTATTGATATACCAAGGTCAGATTTTGCTTTTCTGATTTCTTCAGCCCACCTTGCCGGAAGTTTTTCGCGATCGTCAGCGATTTTCTTTGCTCGCGCCAAATCCGCCCCATACAGCACTCTGTTACTTGGTTTCTCAAAGTAATCTTTTGCATGTGTCGCCACATCTGCGGCAAATCGCAGGTCCTCCGCAGTTTCTGCGCCATAGGCGGTTCGTTGCGGTACGGTTCGTAGGTTATTCTCATACACTGTTTTTGCCGCGGCAAACTCCGTATCTCCTGCAGGTCCGGGTGCATAATCCGATCTTTCCGGTTCGTATGTTTCAAGAAATCCTTGCATCGCTGCTGCAAAACCGGCCGCATCCAATTCACCGTTTTCTTTAATGAAGTTTTTCGCTTCCGGTTTCTCAAATTCCTTCGCACTTTGTTTTACTACTTGCAATCGGTCAAGATTTTGCTTGACGCGCCCTTTATTTTCAATTTCTTCCCGCCGTTCTCGCAGTTTTTCATCCTGTTCATACGCCTCGTGTACCGTCGGACCGTCGCCAAATGTTGCCCGCTTCACCCGTCCGAAGGTCTGCTCTCTTACGAAACTGCCGAGAGCCGTATTGCCGAACCATGTTTTCCCGAACTTTTTATCAAGCTCACTAACATCAATTTTCTTCTGAAGTTTCTCCCCTTTTTCTATCCTACTTACTCCCTGACCATATACTTTTTCCCCCCACTTCTTAAAACCCAAGGTCTGCGCTACTCGGCCAACACCCTTTGTCAGATTACCAAGAGTTCCTGTTGCGGTTTTAACATATGTGCCGCGTACTAGACCGCGGCCTAAGATTCCGGTAGCGCCTCCCACGACTCCCATGCCGAGCCGCTTCAGCCCGCCCCACATCTGCATGGTCATCTCGCTTCCTTTGGCGCCCAGGGACTGCGCCACAGTGAGGCAGGCGACCATGAGCCCGATGAGGAGGATGAACGAGAAGACCATGTGGATAGAGCCGGCGTTAAACCCGGTGATGGCGGCGGCCCAGCTGGTATTTGTGCCGATATCCGCTGAACCGACAAGAAAACGTTGAAATTGGTTGCTATTGATTGCGCTGACCACGATGTATGAGAGCGCGAGGTAGAGCGGCGCGAAGAAGGATTGGCTCCAGAGTTTATGCCACCAATCGCTCGCCATACCCGCGGCGCCGGGGAGGAGCCACGCGACAAAGGCGAGCGGCGAGAGAATCATGAGCGTCACCAGGGTCACGGTGCGTATGATGAAGAGAATCGCCGCGGCAAAGAAGACAAATCCGGAGACAATCATAAAGATAGAGCCGAAGATCCCAATCAGTATGATATTGGTGAATGTAAGCACTTTTGCATCCCCGCCTCCGGCCGATGTAAGATAGAGGTTCGCATCGATGCCGGTCTGCGCCGCAAGCTTGGTGTTGTAGAGCGACCCGAGCTTGAATGCGTTCATATACGCCGCGGTGA
>VMES01000098.1 GCA_007375655.1 Parcubacteria group bacterium Greene0416_79
GAATATCCATCCAGTCACCGCAATGGTGATGAGAAAACCGGTGAACGCTCCGGCGGAGAGCGCCGGAACGAGAGCGGAAATGTCCGCACCGAGAAACTGCGCGTTAAACCAATACCGAAACGCTTCGGGGACCGCCGAGTACCCGAGATACGCGATAAGGTACACGACCGCGCTCGTAGAGGCCGCGGCCTTTGCGAATGCTCCTTCATTAAGCATGATAAAAAATTAACTGATAACGCATTGAGTATATCGCAAACGCCGATATATGTCCTATACTTATACACACCCTCCCTCTCTCTATTCCACTCGCTCTATAACGCCAATGACCGCGCAATGATCGCTCACCCCACACTGAAGCCGTGTCTCCCTGCACGCGTAGTGCGGGGTGCTGAAGAGTCCGTCAACCATATGCTGAAGCCCCTTCTTCCGATGCAGGTTTGGATCAATACTCGTCGCGTAGTGCGCTGGAATGTTATCCGTGTAGCGAGCGGCTATCGCGCTCCAGATCTCGCCGCCGCGCGGCGCATTGAAATCCCCGCAGAAAACAATGTCAGGAAACTGCCGGAGAATCTTAAGAAGCGCCTGAATGTCTTGCCGCTGCTCCTCCGAAACCGCCCCGTCCGGCGTCCAAGTAAAGTGCGTCGTGCCGAGGGTGAAAAGAGTGCCGTCTTTCTCCAATCGCCGCCACAGGAGAAACCGGTTGTAACAAACGCTGTGGCGAGGCACCTTTTTTGGATCGCCGAAATAGTACTCAACGCCGCCCGCTTTCACTGGCAACCGCGTAAAGAACGCAACACCATGCGGCCCCTTCTTCGCAAGCTCCGCATCCCTCACCAGCGCTCCATTCTCAATCCTCACATCAAGAACGGAGGCCGGCTCAAAATCACCCGCCATCTGGAGCGCATCCCGAAACTTCGGCATATCCTTCTCGTACACCTCCTGCAAACAGACCGCATCTGGATTCTCTTTCAGCAAAAAAGGAATGACCCGATCCAGATGGCGATCCAGCTCCACATTGAGCGAGACGAGTTTAATCCTGTGTGTGTCCTTCCCCATAACGCCCTATACGCAAAACATTCCGTTTTTATAAATTACTCTTTCTTTCCCGCTTTTGAGAATCGCGGTGACGGTGCGTGGGCTCGTTGAGATAATGTCGGTGTGCACCGAGGAATCGTTGAAGCCGAGCTGTTCCCAATCAGTCGGCGCGAGCGCGCCCGGGTCCCCAAGATAACAATCATGATACGACTGGCCGAGCGCCAAGTGCGTATTGCCGTTTGGTCCCCCCATATTCTCGTCATAGAGCGTCTCCGCCATGAACTTCGTAATGCGCGAGAACCGCCGGTCCGTCAGAGAATACTCGCCCATACGGTCTGCCCCTTCTGTCGCAATCATCTCTTTGAGAACTTTCTCGTTCTTGCGAGCTCTGGACTTTACCACCCGTCCGTCCTTAAACCAAAGTTCCACTCCCAAAATAAGCACCCCGTAGCGGTGGAGCGGCTGGTTGAAGCGAATCCACCCGTTCGTACCGCGCCAGTCCGGGGAAGTGAAGAGTTCAAAGCTCGGAATGTTTCGCCCACTCCCACCGACCCACTGCCGCTTCTTTCCGAGATTAATCCAAAGGTCAGCGTCAGGGCCGGTCAGGTGGAGCTTGTCAATCGGAAGCGCGTTTAGGGCGCGCCGCGTCTGCTCAAGCCGCGCATACACCAGGCGCCACTCTCTGATAGGGTCTCGCGTGTCAAGAAAACACGCCTTGATAATCTGATTCCAGTACTTTCTTTCCGAAAGCCCGGCCTCCTTGGCCATCGCCTCGGTGCCGTAGAGCCCGATGGTCCAGGTGTATCTTCCCAGATTTTCCTTCTCGCGGCGCCAATCCATATACGGCTTCCACGCAAGGCCCCGCCGCATTATTCTTTTCGGCGGCACTCCCTCAAGCTCGTGGAGGTCAACCTCGCTCACGACAAAGAGCGCGTGATCCGCCTCGTCCACGAGCCCGCGCGCGTACCGGCGCGGGAAAAACGAGAGTTGATGCGGCTTCGCAAGTTCAAAAAAGTCGCGGTCAAACGGAAACCGGTCGCCGGAGTCCGGCCGGTAATCGGAGAGGATATGCCCGCCCGAGCGAAGAATCTTTTTCTTAATCTCGCGAAAGAGCGGCTTCGCCGCATCGTAGCAGACGAGATGTACCACGTCTCCTTTCTTAATCCCCTTCCCCCCACCGAGCGCGAAGTTCACCAACACATCGGCGTACCGTTCCAATACTTTTTGAGGTGGAGTGTACACAGTTGTTTAACCATAGCATAAAAACTATGTGCGCAAAACCAACATGGCTGGAGCCGAGAGTTTCTTTCAAAAAGGGCGGCTCATCTTCGTTACCCAGGCATCGGTGCGGTACAATACCTGCATGAACGCAAAGACAGTCCTTGTCGGCGTGCTCAAGAGCCCGCGCGACCTCAAGATACTCCTTGAGGAAAAGTGGTACCGGATTCCGGTTTCGTTTTTGCCAAAGCGGAAATTTACGCACATAGCTTTTTATCAGCCTGCCGCTTTTGATAAGGAGGGCAAGCCCCCACACCAATGGTCTCATCGTCAGGGCGTTGAGAAGAGTGGACTTTCCGACGTTGG
>VMES01000099.1 GCA_007375655.1 Parcubacteria group bacterium Greene0416_79
CCGCTATCTAAGCGACTGTCTGCCCGCAATTCCAGGCGACAGCATCTCGTTTGGGTGGAGTGGGGAAGGCCGCCCTCTGCAAATTACAGGCGTCGGGGACAGAAGCTTCACCTACATCGTCATGCCGATGAATAGATAACCCCCGTACCTAAAACGGAAGACGTGAGCACACCGTACGCAACGGAACGTCTGTTCTATAGCCGGACCCTTCACGATGAGGCCCCAAACGCGATGGGGCACCGGCGTTTTGGCAGTTTGGTCATTCATCACAACTTACCTTATTCAATCATAGTTATTCAAGACGCGGTGTGGGGTTTGGTTAGAACTCATCCCAAAACCTACCATGACATATATATAGAAGTCATTTCGCATCGTCGCCGCGCCATATTCGGTAAAAAACGGCCATCCTCCCCGCCCGGATGAACATCCGTTCGGACGGGGGTCGGAGTAGCGTGCTACACCTCCCTCGTCTTCACCGTTTTTTCCACGAATCTGGCGCGGCTTTGCCTGCCCGCCGAAGCCGCCTGCCCGACTGCGTCATTCAGGCGGGCCTCGGCGCAGGCGGGGATTGCGATAGGTTTTGGGATGAGTTCTAGGTTGAAAACATAGCGAATACATACGATCGTATGTATTCGCTATGTTTTGTGAATAAAGAAACAGGCAAGACAAATGAACAAGAAATGAGAGTATAACGTGCGCTCGTCCAGTACACCCAGCACCTTTACAGACCGCAGGGTGTTAAAAGGTGCTTGGTAAAGTCGCGTTGAGCGTCTTAGATTTAATGACCAAACGAACCACGATGCTGATACGAAAGCACAAAAAACCTGCGTTTGCGCGCAGAGTCGTCGGTGCAACCCGCAGGGTTTAACGTCCAGCCATGCCGCTAAACTTTACTCACTCACGACAAACACAACAGATGTGTCTCCGCGGTTCTCCACCCCGTCGTAGGCGACGGCGCGAAGCGTATGCGAACCACGGGAGAGGCCAAGCTCCGCAAGAGGCGTTTGAAGTTGCCACGGAGCCCGCGTAGCGGAGCCGACGAAGACGGTATCCACAAAGAAGTTCACGCGCGTGATGGCGAATCGGGAGGTGATAGCCGCGCGCGCAAGGAGAGTCCCTCCGGGCGCGAGCTTTTCCTCCACGGCAGGAGAAAGGAGCGAAACGCGGAGGGCGGTTTCAGGGGTGTGGAGCGTATCCTTCTCGGTCGGGACCGCGGCCGCGGTCTCATCCCCTAAACCGCGCTCCGCCGCCCATGCGCGGACCGCATACTCCCAGTATGGAAACTGCGGGTCGCTTGTGGGCGCGCTCCCGCGGCGGAGCGAAGGCGCTGCCTTGTCAATCCAATAAAGAATGGAGTGCACTTCGCGCACGGCGCGTTCCTCGCGAAGCTCCGGCGGGGTGAACTCTGTGGCGAGTTTTCCGGAGAGCTTATCCACCACATAGGTCTGTCCTCCTTGCCAGATGCCGCGAAGAATCGGGGGCAAGGTATCTCTGTTCTCCTCCGGCGGGGTGCGAAACGTCTCGGCCGGGACGCGTTTGAGCACCTCCTGCATAAAGGCGTTCCACAGCGGAGCCACGATGAATGCCGCCACCTTCTTCTGCATCGGCCGGTTGTCATTGTTTCCCGCCCACGCCCCCACCACGACACTTGGCGTGTAGCCGATAATCCAGGCGTCTCGGTAGTCATTCGTGGTGCCGGTCTTTGCGGCGACGGCGCGGCCCGGGAAGTAGAGCGGCGAACGTTCCCCAAACGCGGGCGCGCGGGCGCGGTTGTCGGAGAGCATATCGTTGATTTTTTGCGCCACCTGTTCTTCAAGAACCCGTTCGCTTCCGCCCCGCCACTCTTCAAGCACGGTCCCTTCTTTGTTTAGGACGCGAAGAACCGCTGCCGGCACGGCGCGCACTCCGTCCGCGGCAAAGACCCCATAGGCGCTGGTGAGCTCCAAGAGTTTTACTTCCCCCCCGCCGAGCACCAGCGTCAACCCATAGCGCTCCGGAGTCGTGAGTGTGGTGATGCCCAGATCCCGAGCGAGCGAGAGCGATTCCTGGAGGCCCGTAAGGTAGAGCACTTTCACCGACGGCACATTGATGGACTGGGCGAGCGCGTTTCGGAGGGTGACCGGACCAATATGCTTTCCGTCGTAATTCCCCGGTTTGTAGCACTTGTCCTCGTCGCCCGCTTTGAGGGGGGTTCCGTCAGGGTTGCAGAAAGTTGAAAATTCAGTCGGGACGTCAAAGACGACCGTCTCGGGAGTAAATCCTTTTCGGAGCGCCGCGGCATACACAAAGGGCTTGAACGCGGAGCCGGGCTGGCGAAACGCAAGGGTTGCGTTGAAGTTCCCGTCAATCTCTTTGTCAAAGTAGTCGCGCGAGCCCACCAGCGCGAGAATCTCTCCGGAGCGCGGATTGAGCACGGCCAGTGCCGCATTTTCAGCGTCAAAGGTTTCCTTATTCTTCCGCGCGTACTCCAAGACGGTCTCCTCGGCGATTTTCTGGAGCTCGTAATCAAGCGTCGTCGTAACGGTGAGCCCTTCCTCTTCTAGCGCCTCCCGCCCGTAGCGCTCCTCA
>VMES01000100.1 GCA_007375655.1 Parcubacteria group bacterium Greene0416_79
GTTCGCCACGAATGAGACAAAAGAGTTTCTGCCGAGAGGGGTGGTGCTCGTGCACGCGCTTGCGAAGCGCCTGCAAGAGGTGCGGGAGAAGCATCGCATCAAGTGGCTCAAGCCCGATGGCAAGACGCAGATTACGTTTGAAAACGGCAAACTCACCAAGGCGCTTGTCTCAACCCAGCATGAAAAAGGCGTGCATCAGGAGGACATCAAGAAAGCCGTGACTGAAAAGATCATCAAGCCGGTCCTCAATGGACTGAAGGGAGTTGAGGTTTTGGTGAATCCGACCGGCAGTTTCGTGCAAGGGGGGTTTGATGCCGATACGGGGCTGACCGGACGGAAGATTATGGTGGATACCTACGGCGGACTCATCTGCCACGGAGGGGGGTGCTTCTCCGGAAAGGACTTGACCAAAGTGGACCGCTCCGCCGCGTATATGGCTCGGTTTGCCGCGAAGAACATCGTGGCAAACGGGTACGCGAAGGACTGCCTCGTCTCGGTGGCGTACGCCATCGGCCATATTAACCCCCTCATGGTGCACGCAATTGATGAGAAAGGCAGGAGCTTGGCGTCGCTCGTAAAAAAGCACTTTGACTTTCGGCCGCTTGCGATTATTGAGCGGCTCAACTTGCGCCGCCCCATCTTTCTCCAGACCGCGACCTACGGGCACTTCGGCAAGAAAGGTCTGCCGTGGGAGAAGGTCATTAAGATGTAATCTTTAATCCTTCATCCTCAATCTTTAACGTTAAGGATAAAGGATTATGGATTAAGGATTCCCATGCTATTCTGATAGCATGAAGAGGGTAGCTATTTTTGACATTGACGGAACTCTCTTTCGCTCTTCGCTCTTGATTGAACTGGTGAACCGTCTGGTGGAGGAGGGTATCTTTGCGAAAAGCGCGGCTGGTGCGTTTGCACGCCAGAAACTCGCATGGCTTGACCGCAAAGGCGATTATGAATCCTACATCATGGCGGTCGTAACGGTGTTTCGTGAAAATATCAAGGGTGTTCCGTACCGGGAGTTCAGTCGTATCGGGCGTGAGGTGGTAGCGGAGCAGAAAGACCGAGTGTACCGGTACACGCGCGACCTTATCGCGGAACTCAAGAAGCGAGGATACTTTCTTCTCGCGATCTCGCACTCGCCGAAGGGGGCGCTTGACCATTTCTGCCGGCGGCTCGGGTTTGATAAAGTGTACGGCATGGTGTACGAGATCGGCCCCACGGATCGCTTCACCGGAGCGGTGGCAGACGAGCATCTCATGATGAACAAGGCGCTCGTGGTGCGCCGCGCCGTGGCAAAGGAAGGACTGACGCTTAAAGGTTCCGTCGGAGTGGGGGACACGGAGAGCGACATATCGTTTCTTGAACTGGTGGAGACGCCGATCTGCTTCAACCCGAACGTCGCGCTCTATAGAGAGGCGCGGCGCAACGGCTGGAGGGTAATCGTTGAAAGAAAGGATGTCGTGTACGAGGTACACCGCGGACGAAAATGATCGGCGCGTATGCTTTCTCGGAGGGGGGACAAATGCCCGAAAGCATACCGCCGGTCTGTTTCCGCTCGTGCGTATCGGTTATCGGGGAGGTTGGGAACTCCCCGGTGCAGTTGCGGAAAGGGGCACAGGACTTTCGTAAGCATCCATGTCCTCATAAATCTTGTCAGGGCCAACAGATGAACTCCGCGTTGCAATTAAACCACATCTTCTCGCGGTCAACATCGGATGTTGACATGAGGTTCTAGAGCTAGTTAGCAATAGTGTACACGTGTACACTATTGCTAACTGTCCCTTTGTCACGAGCAGGTGCAACAAAAAACCGGCGCGCAGGGGTGCCGGGTGTGTGTGATGAATGAACTCTTCGTCTGGTCAGACGCTCTTCTATGCCGTGCCCATGACTTTCATCATAAGTCCTGCCCAGTTTTGCTTGACATTCCATTCAATGTTTCCGGCGGTGATGTCAGCCGCGACCGCCGGATCGTCTTGCTGGTATTCGGGGTACGGTTCGCGAATGGCGGCAACAATCGGTATGGCTTTCCCTTCGTAGGGTCCGCTCTTCGGCGTATAGGAGGTATCCGCGAAGGGTGAACGATTCAGCGCCGCGCCGAGACACACCACTACTGCTCCCGTCTTGGCAATCTCGGTCAGCATCTGGTCGGTATTTTGGAAGTTGTTCACCACATCTTCCATGACAAGCAGCGGTTCTCCGGAAGCGAATTCAAATTGGGACAAATCCCATTCGTATTCCTGCTTCTTCCCCGGTTCAGTTGGCTTTGGTTTTTTGATGGCGTACGCAAAGCGCTTGTCGCAGATTCGTGCGAGCTCCTGCGCAAGCGTTCTGCCGCCTTCAGGAATGCCGCAGACCGTACGAAATGTACCAAGGGTACCAGAGTAAAAGAGGGCATCTAACTTTTCCAGGACGGCTTTTGCAAAACAGCCAACAGGCTCAAGATGCGATTCAATCTTACGGAAGTTAAAGTAGATGTCGCCGACGAGATTCCGTCCTTGCGCATCTTTCCCGGCGTACGGGACGAGAGGTCCCAGTCGCTTGCCGCTCGCGTCCTTCGGG
>VMES01000101.1 GCA_007375655.1 Parcubacteria group bacterium Greene0416_79
CGCGACGGCCGGAGCGCTCCTCCATGATATCGGCAAAGCGGTTGACCACGAAGTGCAGGGAACACATGTTGAGATTGGACGGAGAATCCTTCAGAAATTCGGCGTGGACGAGACCGTGATAAAGGCCATGCAGGCGCACCACGGCGAGTACCCCTACGAGACCCCGGAATCGGTCATTGTGCAGGTAGCGGATGCAATTTCGGGAAGCCGGCCCGGCGCGCGCCGCGATACCGTGGAGAACTACCTGAAACGGCTTGCGGAGCTGGAAGCGATCGCGACTTCCTTTACCGGCGTTGAAAAGTCCTACGCGCTCCAGGCCGGTCGTGAGATCCGCATCTTCGTCAGACCGGAAGAGATACCCGACCTTGAAGCAAAAAATCTGGCGCGCAGCATCGCGGAACGCATTGAAAAGGAACTTCGCTATCCGGGCGAGATAAAGGTGACGGTCATTCGGGAGACCCGAGTCATTGAGTACGCGAGGTAACGAGGACCACCTGCCATATCTCTCCCACGAAAACAAAATCTGGTCAAGAGCCGCACCGCTATTGCGCCTAAAGAACCCTGCTATATAATGGGGACGCTGGATAGAAAGTCCCCCGCAGCCCTGTCGAAGGCGCGCGGCGTTTAGTAGCGTAATGATTTCTTCTGCCATGAATAAACAGGGAATCGTTGAGGCCGTTCACTCTGTTCTCGGCGGCACCAAGGTGCAGGCGGAACAGACGGTGGACAAAGTCCTTGACTCCATTATAGGGAGCCTCAAGAACGGAGAAGAGGTTTCCATCGCCGGACTCGGTATCTTCTCAGTCAAGCAGCGCGCCGCGCGCCAAGCACGCAATCCGCGCACCGGAGAGATGGTAAACGTGCCGGCAATGAAGGTTCCGAAGTTCCGGGCGGCAAAGGGTTTGAAGGACGCGGTCAAATAGCAAAGAGGGATATTCTCCCATCACAAAACCACGCCGTGCGGCGTGGTTTTGTGCTAGAATATACATATGATGCTCATAGACGATGAGAAAGAGGAAAAGGAACTGGCAGAGATACGACAAAAAGAAGAGGAGGAACTCATACGATTCCTCGCCGAAAAGCATGGCCTTCCCTACATTGATCTGACGGGGATTCCCATTGAGAGCGACGCGCTTCGGCTGATTCCGGAGGAAGAAGCGCGCGCGGCGAGAATGACGCCGTTTGCTCAAACCGGCAAGAAGGTCAGTGTGGCGGCGCTCTCCCCACACAACGAGGCAGTGACTACCGCGATAGAAAAATTGAGACGTACGGGAGTTGAACCGACCCTCTACCTCACCTCCACAAAAGGATTGGAGAAGGCATGGCGCCACTATGAAGAGCTAAGAAGCGGCGCGGCAACGCGGGCGGGCGCGATGGAGATGCAGGCGGGCGAGGTTGCCGAGACCGCCTCGCGCGTCAAGACCCTGCCGGAGCTTATTCCGCTCATTCAAGAAGTAGTTGCCTCCCGCGAGGCGAACCGTGTCTCGCGGCTCGTTTCCATGCTTATCGGCGGCGCCATCGCGATTGACGCGTCTGATATTCATATTGAACCGGAAGAGAGAGACGTGCGCGTGCGCGTGCGGCTTGACGGCATTCTAGAGAAGGCGCTCACGTTTGACCGCGCGACATATGCGCTCGTCAACTCCCGCATCAAACTCCTTGCCGGACTCAAACTTAATGTTCGAAGCGAGGCGCAGGACGGCCGGTTCAGCGTCAATTTGAAAGAGGAAGACATTGAGATTCGCGTCTCGTCTCTCCCCGGCGCGTACGGGGAGAGCGTCGTGTTGCGCGTATTAAACCCGAGGTCAATCGCGGTGGCGCTTCCGGAACTCGGGATGCAGCCAATCCTTCTTGAGGCGGTCTTAAAAGAAATCTCAAAACCGAACGGCATGCTACTTACCACTGGCCCAACCGGGAGCGGTAAGACCACGACGCTTTATGCCTTCGTCCGCAAGATCCACACCCCGGGCGTCAAGATCATCACCATTGAAGACCCGATTGAGTATCACCTCCAAGGCATCACGCAGACGCAGACGGGCAAAGAAAAAGGATACACCTTTGCGTTGGGACTCCGGAGCGCGCTCCGCCAAGACCCTGATGTCATCATGGTGGGCGAGATTCGCGACGAAGAGACCGCGGAGATTGCCGTGAACGCCGCACTCACCGGACACCTTGTCTTCTCAACGCTCCATACCAACAATGCCGCCGGCACCTTCCCGCGCCTCATAGACCTCGGCGTGAATCCGAAGGTCATTACTTCGGCAATCAACCTGGCGATGGCGCAGCGGCTCGTGCGCAAGCTCTGCCCATCCTGCAAGATAGAGAAGCCGCTTCCGGAGAAAGACCGGGTGCGGATGGCAAAGGTCCTGGAGCGTCTAGAAGACGCCCCTCGCCTTCAAAATGACGCGCGCCTCTGGACGGCAAAAGGGTGCGAGAAGTGCAACAATACCGGTTACAAAGGGCGCACGGGCATCTATGAAGCCATACTCGCGGACGCCGCGA
>VMES01000001.1 GCA_007375655.1 Parcubacteria group bacterium Greene0416_79
CTGCAGAGGATGGCGGCGAGCGTCTTCTTTACGGAGAGCGTTACCGTGGAGGGGCTCAAGGCGAAACACGACAAGGTAACGAGGGGCGGAGGCAAGATAAAGATTCTTATCGTGCCCGGGCATGACAACGACTCGTTTGGGACGACATTCAACGGCGTGCGCGAAGCGGATATGACGGTATTCCTCGGAGAGGAACTCTTCCGTCTCTTTTCTCTTGCCTCGGAGTACGAACCCGTTCTCGTACGCGATAGAAGCGGATACACGCCCGCGTTTAAGGATTACTTTGCGCGCGACGCCGCCTCCATCCGCGTCTTTGCGTTGGGGAAGAAGAAGATTATGTACGATTTGGAGAAGACCGGACAGGTTCACCGCGCCGAGAGCGTGGTGCGCGGCGCAGCGCTCTCCGAGGTCGTCTTCCGGCTCTACGCCATCAATAAATGGGCGAATGAAAACCGCGTTGATATTGTCCTGCATCTTCACTTCAACGACTACCCCGGCCGCATTCCACATCGGTCTGGGCGCTATGAAGGTTTTTCGTTCTACATTCCCGACTCGCAGTACTCAAACGCGCGCGCGAGCCGCGCGGTCGCCGAGTCGCTCCTTCTGCAACTCGCCACGTTTTATTCGGAGAGTAACCTGCCGTTTGAGAACGGAGGCATCGTGCCGGACCAGGAACTCATCGCCATCGGGGCGTATAACACGCTTGACCCCGCGAGCGTGCTCATAGAGTACGGTTATATCTACGAGACCAGGTTTCAGGATGCATCCATTCGCGCGGCGTTTATGAAAGAATTGGCGCTTCAGACCTACATCGGCGTCAACCGTTTCTTCGGCAAGTTTGAGGAGGCGTTTCGCCGGTATCCCACTTCTTTTCTTCCGCACGAGTGGCGCGTGCCGCTTGCCGAGGGGCAGTACCGCAACCCATCCGTGCTCTCGCTTCAGGCCGCGCTCTTTCTTGAGGGGGTGTATCCGCCAGGCGGCGACAAAAGAGCGTGCCCCATTACCGGGAGCTTCGGTCCCTGCACCCGCCGCGCCGTGGCGATGTTCCAGCAAAAGTACGGAATTGCGCCCGTGACCGGACATGCCGGAGCGGCGACGCTCGCGAAATTAAACGAACGGTACGGATATTGACAACTCATATGGATTGTCTATAATAGAAAAACAATGAAATATATTGACTGGAGTGCGGAAAAGAACGAACGGCTTCGGCACGAACGGGGAATCGGATTTGACGACATTCGCGTGGCGCTTGAAGAGGATGGGCTGCTTGATATTGTACCGAACCCCAATAGTCGTAGATACCCCAGTCAAAAAGTGTTTATTGCAGTAGTAGACGGGTACGCGTATCTTGTCCCGTTTGTAGAAGATGAAGGAAAGATTTTTTTAAAGACAATTATTCCAAGCCGTAAAGCAACGAAGAAATATCTTATGAAGCGTAAAAAATAAATAATATGAAATACTATGAATTAGACAAAGAGGAACGGAAACTGCTTGAGGCAATTGAGCGGAGCGGTTTTAAGTCCGTGCCGAATGTAAAAAAAGAAAGAGAAAGGTATCGCTCCTATGCGCGGGCTTCTTCCGCGAGGTCAAAAAATATCAATATTCGTTTGGCGGAGCGGGATTTGTATAAACTCAAAGTGAAAGCGGCAGAGAAGGGTTTGCCGTATCAAACTTTGGTTGCGTCAATTTTGCATCAATATAACGCGCAATAATTTCTAGCGCGCACTGGTTTTACCGACGGCTTTTGTTTTTGAATAGTTGTGCCCGCCCGCTTCACTTTACCCAAGTAAAGTGGATCGTTGGAGCGATTGTTAAGGATGAATGATTTCCGCCAAAGGCGCCTGCCCGTCCCTGCCCGACTGCGTCGTGCGGGCGGGCGTCAGGCGGGGATCTGTCCTACGGCGGAAAAGATTAAGGATTCTGTTATCCGCGCAGTCGTTTCAGTTCTTCCATCGCCACCGTTGCATCATCCCACGGCTCTTTGCTTCCGCGCGGCCCCATAATGTAGGGGTCGGTCCCTTTGCCGGTGATGAGGACCGCGTCTTCCTTACTCGCGCGTTGAAGCGCCTCCCGGATTGCGGCGCGGCGCTCCAGAATGAGCGTCGGCTGTTTGTGTGTTATGCCCGCCGCCATCTCGCGGATGATTCCCTCTGGGTCCTCATCGTAGGGGTCTTCATTGGTGAGAATAATCTCGTCGCAGTGTCTTTCGGCAATGCCCGCCATGACGGGACGTTTCCACCGGTCGCGCCCGCCGCCGGTGTTTCCCAAAACGCAGATACGGTATGTACCGGCAAACGCTTGATACAGCTTTTCAAGCGAATCTGGCGTGTGCGCGTAGTCAACGATCGCGAGGAAGTCCTGCCCCGCGTCCACCCGCTCCGCCCGCCCGCGGATGCTCCGCACTCTTTCAATTCCCGCTTTTATCTTCTCAACCGGCACGCCGGCCGCATGCGCGAACGTTGCCGCTGCAAGAATGTTGTAGAGATTAAACTCGCCCGGAAGTTTTGAACGAATCCTCAAGACATCGGATGTCCCGGGGACATCCGATGTCTTCTCTGTCCCGGGGACATCCGATGTCTTCCAATCAAACGAGACGCCGTCGGAAGAGATCCCCGGATTGCCGGTTTCTTGTCTTGAGTACGCGAGTGCTCTCCCGGTCGTGAAGGCGTCAAGAAATCTTTTCGCCTCTTTGTCGTCGCGGTTCACCACGAGGAGTTTGTCTTTCTTCCGCGAACGCTCAAGCGCGCGAGCGAGCGAGACCTTTGCCGCAACATAGTTCTCGTACGAGCCGTGCGACTCAATGTGCTCGGGCGAGAGGTTGGTGAAGATGAGCGCGTCAAGCGAGATGAACTTGTGCCGAAACTGCCGCGCGCCCTCGCTGGTCATCTCAATCACGGCGTGTGTGCATCCTGCGGAAACGGCGCGGCGGAGAAAACGCTGAAGGAAGAATCGCCCCGGCATCGTCATCTTGTGAAGGTTGCGCTCCACCGAGTCCCCGATCTTGAAGTGAATCGTTGAAGAGTGCGCGGTTTTGTATCCCGCTTCCGTGAGAATCGCGCCGACGAGCTCCACGACCGAGCTCTTGCCCTTGGTGCCGGTGACCGCAATGACCATGAGCTTGCGTGACGGAAGACCAAAGATAAACGCGCCAAGAAGCGCGAGAGAGAAGTGGTAGGGAAGTTTGAGAATCGCAAGTAGATGTTTTAGAAACACGAGTTTTTGGTTGATCTTGGGCGTCTCCATGCGTTCAGTATAGCGTTTTTGGAGCGCGTGTTGAACCCGCGCAGCTCATTTTTTGCTGTTTGCGCAGGGGCATGATATAATGCCAGTGCGGCGGTTCGGGCAGCCGCCCAGCCGTAGTTTTAGTGCAGAAGACGCCTTTCCCCGCTTGTGGCTCAACGGTAACAGACCTTCGCGGTACGGTGGAGTGCACCGCACTGAAACTACGGCTGGGAGGAAAGTCCGGACTCCCTCCCGCTCCACTTTTGATTTCTGGGTTAAGGTTCACCCTTTTTCCCGATCCAAGGGTGAACCTTGAAAAATCAAAAGTGGGGCGGGATAAAAAGGTAGCGGGTAACACCCGCCGCCTTGTGCAGAGCACAAGAACGCAGATGGTCGCAGATATTACGCAGATTAACGCAGATTCTCCATCAGCGTCTTCTATCAGCGTGTATCGGCGTTCGCGCGCTCTGCGCGAGGCCGAGGTGCGAACAGAGACGGTTTGGTTCGAAAGAACCGGACGAACCTAATTCCCAGGCCCAATGGTTTAACTCCGCCATAGGGATAACAAAGCGGAGGTGAAACGGCTAAATCCTTACCGGGTGCAAGACCGAGTCCTTGTGCGAAGCACAAGAACGCAGATGGTCGCAGATATTACGCAGATTAACGCAGATTCTCCATCAGCGTGCATCAGCGTCTTCTATCAGCGTGTATCGGCGTTCGCGCGCTTCGCGCGGGGAAGTGTCGCTTGAGGGCGTCGGCAACGGCGCTCGGAGATAAATGACTGCCGTCCAGCCGTACTTGTATCGGGAAGAAGCGAGGAAGACGGAAGAAACACAGAGCGTGCAGCGGGTATGCACGGAAAGCGCGGTGTCTTCTAAGTATCGCGATATAAGTACGGCTGGATACAGAATCCGGCTTATAGAGCCGCCGCACCACAAAACGCCCCAGACGGGGCGTTTTGTGGTGCTTCTGCCGCGGTCCGCGCCGCTTCAGGTTCGTCCTGTGCCACAACTCCGAGCAACACCTCATACCGGAAACATTTGTACCCGCCCGTAAGGTCGCGGTACGGGAGCCGAAGGATGAACCGCGCGTATGCCCTCCACGAGTTCGCGGAGGGCGTGCCGTTCATTATAGGTGGGAATGACGATGGTGACCTGCGGAGGAGAGCATGGCATAGGAGTGTTATCTCCCGAGCAGTTTGAGCGCGTGCTTGACGCGGTCGCTCGCGCCGGAGATTTCTTTTGGCACGCGCTGAAGCGCTTCCCGCGCCTCAGCGTGCGAGTACCCGAGGGATTTGAGCGCTTCCAGCGCGTCCACTTCTTCTTTGAGCGCGGCGCCCCCCTCGCCTGCGCCGAGCTTTTCTCTCAGTTCCAGAATGATCTTATCAGCGGTTTTTTTGCCGATGCCGGAGATTTTGGTGAGGTACGCGGTCTCGCCAGAAGTGATTGAACGCCGCAAGGTGGATGGCGTGGCGACATTCAAGATATTGAGCGCGGTCTTGGGGCCTATGCCCGGGACGCCCAAGAGAAGCTCAAAGAGCTTCAGGTCCTCCGCGTCAAGAAAACCGTATAGTTCTTCTGCATCTTCACGCACCGCGTGGTGGGTTCGGAGCGTGGCGCGCGTGCCACTCTTGAGTGTGCGGAGCGTCTCTTCGGTCGCACAGACCTTGTACCCGACGCCGCCGGCATCAACGATTGCATATCGCGGTCCCTTCTCTATGATCGTGCCGGAGAGCATGGAGATCATGGAGACAGTATAGCGTGCGGCGCGTAACTTGTAACGCAAGAAAATATCTGCTAGGATATCCGAGTTCTTATTGCAGTTTGCGCTCCCCGCGTCCTGCTACACGCTATACGTCTTACGCTACACGCTCCGCGCTACACGTTATACAATCATGGCCATCACCTCATCAGCAAAGAAAGCCCATCGCGCCTCGCTTCGCCGACGGGTCTTTAATATGCGCCGGAAAGGGGCGATTTCTGAAGCAGTAAAACGGATTAAAAAGCTTCTTGCGGAGAAGAGGCCGGAAGAGGCGCGGCAGCTCATCCCGCGTGCGTACAGAGCATTTGACAAAGCCGCCAAGGAACACACGATCAAAAAAGGCGCGGCGGACCGCAAAAAATCCCGCCTCACGCGCCTCATTCAAAACGTAACGTAATTTGAAATCTTACCACACTCTGGAGTATGGCAGGATACACTGAAGCCACAGGGTTAATACCCTGTGGTGCCGTTCAGAATTTTTGGCGGCGCTCTGCGCCGCCAATCAAAAGTCGGTCAAATCGGAGAAGTCGTATGTTGACGCCCCCACGAGGAAACGCGAGTACGCTTTCGGTCACGGATAATTTGCTCGCCGTCGCTTGCAAATTTCCGCGACCCCGACTCGCGACCCGTTCTGCTGAACGGGTGCCCGCTCCGTCCTTCGATTCATCGCAGGGGCAGAAATTACAAGCAAAAACAGAGCTTCCTCTCTGTTTTTGGTAATTTACGCTGTATTACTCTGCTTTGCTCGAACCTATTTTGAACAGGAAACGGACTGATTCGCACGCTCCGCGTGCGTGGTGGCTTGAAACTAAATCGTACGCTCCGATTCTGTGCTAACTCTAACAATTCCGCCAACGCCTCGCAGAGCCTCGGCGTTCCGCCCTCGCCCCATCGCTTTTCCATTCTTGATTTGTTTTGCGCGGGATTTTTTTGAAAAGGTATGGGCGATGGGGCGAGGGCGGGCTTCCTTTTAAGAAAGGAAGCTGGCGGAATTCAAAACCCAAACTTCGATATTGTGTCTCTACCATTCTACTATTTTTGCGTCATGATCTAAAGGTGTCCATCCTCGGCATTCGCCTCGGACATTTCCGCTAGGGCTACTCGCGCCTAGATGTCTAGGTTTGGCGCTTCTCCTCGCCATTGCCCGCCTGCGGGCGGGTGGCTCGGGCGCCATGCTGTTTGTGGGAAGGAAGGAATCCTTCCCCCAGCTTCGGTCTCCTCCTCGCAGTGGTTTGCTAGAGTATTCAGTGCTTTATATCGTTTGTGGTCATTTAGAGTCTTTTGGCTTCGTTTAGCGTGCCTTCGGAGTCCGCCCTCGCACAACCCCCTTCCTCGTTTTCAATATAGCTTTCGTGGTGTCGCTTTCGCTTCGGATTTCTGCATTGCAAAATAACGGCGGCGCTCATCCTTTAGTCATGGACGCCCTAGCGGAAATGTCCGAGGCTCAAATACAAATGCGCTTGACCCACCCTCCCGTTCGCGTGCAAGCCCGCTCGCAGAGGACGAGAGCGTTGCGAGCGGGGCTCCCTAGAGCTTGGAACGTAGATTCTTGAAACACTTAAGGAGGTTATTATACAGGATAATATTGTGATTTTACGGATTCATCCTATCTCCCTTCATTCTTGGATAAAGAATTGCTTTATAAATACTATCGAAACCAAGTATCCAGGATATAAAACGTTCTATACCCAATCCAAATCCAGCCGTTGTCTTATATTGTGGCAACCGTCGAATATTGATATACCACTCGTATGGTGCAGAATCCACTCCTTGCCTTCTTAACGATTCATACATTTCCTCTGCAGAATCTTGTCTTTCACCCATACCAAGCATTTCTCCACCAAACCCTTCTTCAACTAACTGGGGAACAAGTAAATCAGCAGTTAATGCTAAATCCGTATTAGAAGAAAGTGGCTTTTGGTAGAATGGGACTCGATCACGATATAATTCTGTCAGCCAAATAGGGGCTGTTGCTTTCAAAATTTCCAGGAGGTGTTTCTCTCCTTGGTTAGTTATATCTTTACCATGTTCATTCTCTGTAACATCTTCTGAATACCCGTGCTCTTTAAGCAGTCTTTCCGCTTCAGCTAAAGTAATTTCTTGGAATTTTTCTTTACCGATTGTTGCCTTAGCTATCTCTATGGTTGCAGACTTATCATACGAAATAATACTTAAAAGATTTGGCATAACACAAATTAAAGATGCGAGTGCTCTTACATACCCCTCTGCAACTTTTTGAGCCTCAACGAAATTTCCTTGAGCTTCATACTCACAATGATAAAACTGATTCAGGTGTCTTTTGTCTGGATCTTCACCACGCATTGATGCGAGATAACAATACGCACGAGGTATACCCCCAATAAGAACTGGTTCAAAACCGAATTGAGATGAATCAGTAAGGTATGTATTGTGTCCGCCAAATGTGAGAGCTATCGGTTCTGAGTTAGAGCCTGGGCCAGACGGTGAAGAAACTGATGACGTCATTAAAAATAAATCCATGTGGCGAGCCTTCACGACGTCAGAGAAGTAGGCATTACTAATAGCATGGATATGGTGTCTAAGAATCGATAGAAATTTAAAATACGGATCACGAGCCACATTCAAGTAATACTCTTCCGAATTTAATTGCGGATGACGCAACTCCACACCAACTTCGTTTACAAGACTGTTATCTTCTTCTCTTGCTTTATTTAAAGCGTCTTCAATCATATTTCAATTAAGTGGTTACTAACTCTTTGGCTTTTTTTAAACTATCACACAACCATTTGGGAACATTGGGATAATTCAATATTTCTTCAGTCGTAAGCCAGATCAATTCTTCAAGTTCATTAGTACCAGATATTTTTGGTTCTCCAGATATTGTCGTGCAAAGAAAAACAACATTCAAAACATTGTTTCCTCTTTTTGATACAAACGAAGTATCGTTAACAAAATCCAAAACCTTTACCACAACACCTATTTCTTCTTTAACTTCCCGTATCAAGGCATGTTCAAGAGTGTCTACATTTGCTGTGTCCGATTCATCTACTGTGCCACCAATAAAAGACAGGAGACCTGGGGCCTCACTTTCTTCTTTTGATCTGACCCCAACGAGCCATTTTCCGTCTTTATAAATCGCCGCCTCTGTATTGATTGCAAAATTTCTAGCCATAAATTAAGTGCTTATGAATAATTCCGGTTCCTCAGCAACCGGTCTCTTTCTGAAAACAATAATACTGTAACCAAGATACTTATGATTCTCGTTGAATACTTTTAAGATACTCATCCATCTCCTTTTTATCGCATCTTTCACTGTTTCCGATAAAATTTTAACATGATCTTTCTTCAAAAAATAGTCTACGTATTCATCAATCTCTTTGCTTATCCTCGGAGATAATTTGTGTGATTCGTTGAAATAAAGTTCAAAATCTTTAGTAACTTCACCAACTGTATTTATCCAGTCCTTCATAGTCATTGGCTCGATTGTGGTACCAATAATTTCACTAACCTCATCAACTATCTTCTGCGGAGGTTGTGTGTGATACGTTAAGGGCGACATCACTAAAAATCCCCACGGTTTTAACACTCTCAAATATTCATGTATTGCCTTACTCTTATCATCCATAAAACCAGTAGCTCCACCAGCCATAATCAGATCAAAATTATCATCTGGAAAAGGAATGCTGTACGAGCTCGCTACCTGAAATGTGACTTTTGACCGCACACTCTCGATATCTTCAGACAAAGACTTCTTTGCTTGATTCACACACGATTCTGAAATATCAATTCCTGAGATGTTTGCGGGCGTAACCCGAGCCAACTCCAAAGAGGTAAATCCTGTATTAGAACCAACGTCAAGAATATTGGTCTTATCATCAATATGAATTAGCTCCCGAATACGACGGATGGTTTTCTTGCCACCAGGACACCTGTTCGTTTCATCAAGTAGAGCAATAAAATCCGTGTAGCTCATTTGCTCAATGTCATTCTCTGTCAATCTATTTTGATCCATGATATGATTATAACATATTTTTCTAAAAATATGGCTGATTTAAAGATTAAAATAGTGCCCCTGAACACTGACAAACATGTCATCATAACCTCGTTGAATGATCAACGTATGATTTCGATTGACCTGCAGTTATCGTCGGAAGAGAAAAAAGTTTTACAAGATCTAAAAATAGGGATCGATGGTGTTATGGGAAATTTTCTCTACTGGGGCAGTGTTGACAATGAAGATCTTCCATCAAATCTTAAATCATACATTGGCACAGTAGGAGAAAATAATGACATTACTGCTGATGTTATCTCCAGACTCATCCTTCGTATTGCAAAGCACGTTACCAAATATTTCGATACTAAGTTTGCATGGATTGAAACAAAAACTTTTTTAGCAAATGATACTTTTATAATTCCGAGATGGCATATTGATGATAAATTTTTTAAACCCCATACCGCATACAAACTGGTATGGGCTATTAAAGGATCACAAACTCGTTTTGGTGTTACGGAAGATCCAACGGAATTTTCAAAACTTACAGCATTAGAGATTCAGGCTGGACATGGAACAGATGAAAACATGAGGGCACGCAAAGAACTCGACCAAATAGTAAATGAAGTTAAAACACAAAGAAATGAAGCTGCGGTGCTATACCGCTCAGCTGGTGAAAATCCAGTAGTACATTCTGAACCACACATGAACAAAAACCGATTATTCCTCGGTATTGTTCCTGGAACCAAAGCAGAGATTAGTGAATGGTATGAAAGAAAAAAACAAAAAGACATCAAGAAAGGAGCCGAGAGTCGGAAATGGTATTACAATACACTCTAAATGAGTTAAATCTCAGCAAGTAGTCTCTCTATTTCTTTATAAGAATATGACCGAAAAACATGACGAGGATCGGTCATCATTAATTCTGCAACTCGCAGTAATTTATTAATATAGTCGGGATTATCTTCTGCTAAGCGACGCATATCAGTCATCCATTCAGGTAGGTCTTTCACACTGTTATGTTTTTCACTAATGAGTGATTTTGATAATTTTGCACCTGTGGTCGTAACTACTTGGGGCAGAAAGATACGCATTGGTACTTGTATGGATGTATACCCCAGTACACTAAGAGCCCAATCAATGGTTTCGGTGCTGTATGTCCAATCTCCTCCTTTGATTACTATACTCAAAGTATCTTCCTGCTCAGTCATACTGAACTCTTTTACTATATTGCGATACAAGGTGTTGAGGTCAATATAAGTGTCGTTGTCTAAATCAATGACCGCTTCGTATGATCCGTGTTCTACACAAACACACTCAAAAGTTACAGAATGTTCGTTGCGTTTAATCAGCTTTGTGAGTATTGCATCACGTTCAGAATAGAGACATTTTGAACATGGTATGCGCACTTGTAAAAAACCTGATGATGGAGCTGTACACCAGCGAATTGCATCTGCATGAGTTAACGTTTTTAAAAAATGTCCACGAAAATCTCTCGTCGCTTGTTTGTCACTATAAATCTCTACCGTATAAGAAACACCTGTAGCTTTTTTAAGCCCTTCAAAGTAAGAGGAGTAATATGAATCAATCAATTCTTTGATTTTATTGCTACCGATGGCGTGATGGTAGGTACGATGGAAAATACGCCCATCAGAATCCTCTTTCGAATCATAAGAAATATTGTCATGTATCCCCATTACGATATCTACGGGAAGATAAAACTTGTCTCGAATTTTACGTGCTATCACGAATGAAAGCGCCTGAATCAAATATGTGCCGATATGCGGTGCTCCGTTTATATTCGTACCGACATAAAACAAAATTCTTTTTGGCCTGTTAATTTTAAGTCGAGGCTGAATTACATCGATTACATCTTTAAGATACTTGGCTAATACTGTATTTGGTGAGTGGATTAAGTTATTTGTCATGATGATAATTATAACAAAAATGATTTATTTTGGTTTTAACCTTCCTTTGTCGCAAAGCCTCAATAGCTGGTTTTAAATCAGAGAGAGAATGATCATCTTTAAAGACAGCGAGCACAATCGACCACAGCCAGATTATTTCAGTAACGGTACCGAGCAGTTTTTTCTCCGTATCAGAAAGTTTGAAATCTGAAATATATCTTTCTAAGATATATTTAAATAAAACTGCTTCCGGATTTATTTGAATAGGAAGTTTAAGGTTGGTTATCGGAGCAATATAATTTAAAAGTGTTGCAGATACCAAAAACTCAGCCATGTCGTGAATGCGAGGCAGGACTTTTGCATTATCAAAATCATTGATAGCAACAACACCAGATTCGTCCAGAATCAGATTAAAGAGAATAAAATCACTATGTGCCATAGTATATTTTTCTTTTGTGAAGGTTGCATATTCAGAACACAAATTTTTGTATAATGAGATTGTTTCTTGAAAAACCAAATCATCGTTCTCGGTTTTTATTTTTTTCTGAACATCAACAATGCTAGATGCCACATCTGGTGATTCATAGCGGGTCAATTCTTCTCGTCTTGAATCTTTATATATATCTAGATAGTCGGTACCATTTTTTTGAAAAGCATTTAGACCGTCAATCATTGCACCGATGTCTTTTGGTGAGCCGTTGTAATGTCGCCCTTTTTTATAATCGGCAAGAAAATAATATCTTCCACTCCAATGTATATAATAATCTTTAGCTCTCGTACTTAATATCTTTGGCACTATTTCCATTCTGGAACTAACATAATCTTGGAAATGAGCTGATCTTTTTAGGGCTAACTCATTACTGCAATACCGCGGTTTTTCTTTTAAGAAAAAATCACCTCTTGATGTGTGTAAAATTAACTTTTTTGAGGTGAAAGAGATTATCTCTGGTAAAGACGTGCTCTTAATATCGAGATCATAATCTTGCTCAATCTTTTCTCTGAAACCTCTGAATTCCGGAGAATCTAAGAAAAGTAAGTCATGTGAATTTAAATTTGCCATATATTATGAAGCTACATATTCCCAGCCCGGACGCCACGCTTTTGTTTTGCGCCAGTCCTCGGCAAGCGCCTGTTTCCAGGTCTTGCCATTCAAAAGTACATCAAGCGAAAGTTGCGGCGCTTTGTGCGCGACGATAGCAATATGCTTGCCGTCGTAGTTTTGTTTTAGAAATGTGAGAAAGTCCGCGACGCGGGCTTTTACATTTTCATAACTTTCGCCCTCTGGAAACGGCTTCGTGATTGCTTCGTCCTCTTGCATCGGTTCAACGATGCCCGATGACGCGCCGTTCAATGTGCCGTAGTGGCACTCACGAAGCCGCGCGTCGGGGATAATCTCATATGCGCCCTCCCACGCGAGTTTTGCCGAATTGTGAGCGCGTTGTAAATCGGAGCAAAAGACGACATCAAATTTCTTGTCTTTGGTCTGCTCTTTCAGGTCTATGGATTGCTTCACGCCGAGTGCCGAAAGTTCAACATCTTTCCAGCCCGACGAGATATGTTGCTCGTTGTCGGTGGTCGTGCCGTGGACGAAATAGGTGATTTTTATAGACATAATTTTACTTTAGCCAAGATTCCGCCAATTTTATTTTTTTATTCTCACAATCGATCCCTGCTTTTACACCGAGCGGCAAAACCAGTTGCGGGTCAGTATGCCCGACATCAAAATTGGCGATAATCGGCAAATTCGGCTTGCCAAATTCTTTGGCGACAATCGAAACCATTTTCTCCTCCAGTTCTTTCTTTTCCTCGTCCGAATAATCACGAGCGCGAGAGAAAATAAAGCCGCTAATTTTGTCGAATACTCCGAGCATTCCATAGTTTCTCAAAACATGGTCAATGTAATGGATCGATGGCTTCTCCTCAGACGTCTCGAGGAAAAATATCTTGCCTTTCCAAAAATCTTGCGGCGGCCAAAAATCAGTCGCTTTCATCATTTCTAAAACTTCTATGCAACCGCCAAACAATTCTCCCTGTACTTTGCCGTTTCCTTGTAGCCAATGCCAGCCGTCATCCGATTTCATCGGATTGACCTTGCCTAGATTTTCCTTGTTCGCCCAATCAGGATAGCCATTGCAGTATGTCCCGTATGGCTGATACTCATAATTTTCTTTCGGCTCAAAAAGAATTTCTCGCACATGAGATTTGAAACTTTCCGGCAAACTATCCATTTGCGAAAATCCCGCCATGATTGAAGGGCCATAGAAAGTTATGAGTCCTTGCAAATTTGCAAAGACATGAAGCGTGGATGTATCGGAATACCCCATCAAGATTTTTGGATTTTCGGCAATAACTTTCTTGTCGAGAAAAGGCAAAATCCGAACGGAATCATCACCGCCGATTGAAGCGAAAACTGCCTTGACTTCGGTATCGGCAAAAGCATCATTGATGTCTTTCGCTCGAATTTGTGGATTGTCCCGCGTAAACGCGGCGTCCATTCTTGCAGTGGGAAACTCTTTGATTTTCAAACCCCATTCTTGCAAAACTTTTAGTCCGTTTTCGTAGACATGCGGGAACACGCTTGGCCCACCCCAAGACGGGGACACAATCGCCACGGTATCGCCCTTGCTCAATCTTGATGATTTTTTGTAAATCATAATCATTTTATAAGTTCGCTACTTGAAATTCCGAGT
>VMES01000102.1 GCA_007375655.1 Parcubacteria group bacterium Greene0416_79
GGCAGACACCCTGCGCTTGTGCGCAGGGTACGTTCGGGGCGGCCCGCAGAGTCTTTACGCGCCTCCGGTGCCGCTCTTCAAATTTACAATCGTATCATTTATGGACCATAATCGTATCAAAGTGATACGGTTATGTCAATCGGACGGGATTGAAAGGGGGGTCAGGTATTGTTCTTCAATACGCACTTCCTACATTATACGACCAAATCCGAACCTATTTCAAAAATCTTTGATCATTTCCACGCGTCGAGCGCGTGGTGATGCTAACCAACTTGTACGCTCCGATTCAGTACCAACCCCAACCATTCCGCCAACGCCTCGCAAAGCCTCGGCGTTTCCGCCCTCTCTCGCCCTGCTTTGCAATTCCATTTTTTTGAATGCGCGCGTGTCTTTTTTCAGTATGGAAAAGCGGGCGAGAGGGGCGGGCTGAATTAAAAAAAGCCAGTTGCTGACCTGAGTCAAACAACGGGCTGAATCTTCTAACATTGGCTATGGCTGATCACCCCACACCTCGCTTACGTATTTCCACGTACCAATCCTGTAGAGGTTCTGGACATCAATACCAGCTTTGGCACGCTTGATAAGTGCGATCTCAAGGTCGAGGTAGAAGTCTCTCGATTGAGGCGGAAGCTTTGCGAGGAACTGGTAGTAACTCGGCTTCGTTGTCTTCTGATACACATTGGTTCCGAGGAACACAGCAAGTATCAGTCCGATTGTGGCACCAACCGTTTGAAGAAGAACCCTGTAGGGCTTTCTCCCAAACTGATCGTGAATGTCCGATCGAGCCTCAAACGCTTTCTCGGCGGCATCTTTCGCCACTTCGAGCTTCTGCTCATCGGTGATCATGCTTTCGAGGAGTTTATCGAAGGAATCCGTATGGCCGGGTTCTCCTTCAACTTTTGCTCCCTTCAAGTCATGTTGCCAATGAGGGAAGTAGAAACGTGATTGGCTGCCCGCGATGCCGAGGCTGACTCGCATATAGCGAATAATGTGTTGGTACTGTTCTGCCACCAGCACTTCGCCAGCGATCCGCAGTGTGATCATGACCCGTAAGTCGTAATCTTCTTGCGGATAGCGAACGAGCTCGTAGAGACGCTCGATGATTTTGCGTGTTGCCGCCGACGGCTTCACGTTACGAACTTGCTCGGTGCTCGCCCCAATCAGGTTGAGATCGTACAGACGATCGTCTTGATGGGTCGTGCCACTCTGCGGAATTTCGTCCCGCAAAATGTCTCGAACAACTTCGCGCGCCGTCTCGGATTGCATTCCGAGTTTCGCTGTCTCGTACCACTTCACAAAGTTTTGGGCTATGAAGCCGATCTGGAGGAGATATTCGATGAATTTCTCCTTTGAGAGTTTGTGAAATGACCGATACAACGGGTGAGCATGGAACTTTTTGACGAGTCCATCCTCGAACTCGCTATACTGCTGGAAGAGCTGTGCGCTCATGGGTATTCCTTTGGTTAAAGGTTGTGGTTTTCAGACGTTAAATTCAAAGAACTACTAGCGGGCTATAACATAGCACGAAATGTTGACTTTAGCAAGGACTTATGATATGCTCTTTGGCGTAAACAGTACACCTGTTGAACCGCCCAGGAATCTTCTCGGATTCCCATCATACTCCCCGGGTAGGATTCGAACCTGCGGACAATCGATTAACAGTCGGCTGCTCTACCACTGAGCTACTCCGGAATATATTGTTAAAGAACACTGTTATCCTAACAAAAAAAGCGCGGGGTGAAAAGATACAAAACGAAATTCTTGACGTAAGAAACCGTTGTTGTAAGATTCAATGTCAGAAATCACCAAAGTCCTTACCCCTCTAAACACATGAGAACGGAAGAAAGACCTGCTGCAGTAGGATGGGATCTACATAAGGAGGAAAAACCGCCTCAGAAAAAGAGAGCTCGGCGCGGTGCCGTGAGCAACGAAAGTGAAGACTTGTGGCAACAAGTTGAGACGGCGCAGACCTTTGCACAGCTTCTTGAAATCTGCAATACAAGCGCTGGCAATGAAGATGTACGGAAGGCGTGTTTGGAAAAAATGGCACTGCTGGCAAAAACGCCGATAGAAATGGCAGAGCTTTTCTTCCGAGCCGGAAGGAGGCAAGAAGCGCAACTGCTTGAGACACTCAAACACATGACGGCGACGCCGGAGCAGTGGTATGAAGCGGCTCTTGCCATTGATCCGGACATCACTTCACGAAGAAAACGCCGGCGAAATGCACGTCCGAGCATTGCAGAAATTTTCCTTGGGAAAATGCCAATGGAAGAGTGGCGGCGTTTTTATTATCTGCCCGCAAAAACCCTCATGCGCTGCATCTAGGATGAATGCGGATTCTTGCACAGTACGGTACTAAAGCTGTTTAGGTCACAAAGTTGGGGAACAGGATCTTTCCCATTCTATAGTCGCAGTCCGTCTCTTTCGCGTATTTGAAGGAGAGCGCCGACATATCGGAAAAACTCCTTAAGCAGACCAAGGCGATTTCTGCCGTGGTTGATGTGCTTTTTAACGCGTGGAAGAAAGGGAAATGGGTATTCGTCATCGGTAACGGTGGTTCAGCAGGAACCGCCACCCATTTCGTGGGGGACTTGATAAAGACCACCATTGAACATCCTCACGAAAAAGGGCTTCGCGCCATCGCACTCGCTGACAATGTCCCTATGATAAGCGCGGCGGTGAATGACTGGGGCTGGCATGAGGCCTACACCGGCATCCTCAATACCTACTGGAGCAAAGGAAGCATCGTCATTGCGTTTAGCGTACACGGAGGAGCCGGTAAGGATAAAGCAGGGGCATGGTCGCAGAATCTTTTGAAGGCGCTTCAGTTTGCCAAAGACAACGGCGGAGTTGCCGTCGGTATTTCCGGATTTGACGGAGGAGCGATGAAAGATATTGCTGACATCTCGGTCGTGGTGCCAGCACACTCAACGCCTTTGGTGGAGTCCTATCATGTGGTACTGTTTCATTTAATTACCTTTCGGCTCAAAGAACTTATACGGAATGCTTCTGGTCAGAAAGGGAAGAAACGAAGATAATTCTTTTCGGTAAGCTGTTTGTATTTTAAGAATTTCGAAACATTGATGTGACACTTGATCGTAAGTCACTCCCTGTTCCTGAAGCAGAAAGGGAAGTGGGAGTCGGTGGAGCGGACAAAGGAATAACGATGTTGCGTCTTTTCGTTCTTGCGAATATCAGAACTCGTATGAAAGGCCATGCCGCGGCTATCATAGCTACGGTTGTGGTCGCGTTCATAGGCTATCTGGCGATTATGCAGGAAGTTGCTGACGGACATCTGCTCGCCGCCTCGGTTCCTTTTTTTGAGTACAAAGATTCCTATCCGCTTATACCTCCGACGATTCCTGCCCTCTACGCGCTTGCAAGCAAGATTTTGGGCATAACGCTTCCCTCTGTTCTTTTATTAAGCAAGCTTGTGTTGCCCGCGGCGCTTTTCTTGCTCGTCTATTTCTTTTTGCTGGCATTTTTGGAACCACGCGGCACTGCGTCAAAGCTGACGGCAGTTGCCGGCGGACTTCTCGTCGTGCTCGGCTTTGACCTCATTGATTACCGAATGCTCGGGAAGTTTCTCCAAGGCGACTGGCCCGGAGGAAGTTTCCTTATTTGGACGCGTTCGGTCAATCCAATCTCCGGAGCGCTCTTTCTCTTCACGCTCTGCACATCCCTCTGGTTCTTTTTCAAACGCAACATCGTTATTCCCGCCGGCGTTTCTTTAGCGCTTATGATGTGGAGCTATTTTTTCAGCTGGACTTTGGCGGTCGCTCTTATTTGTTCACTCGGACTATTCGCCGTTATACGGAAAGAATGGGATAAACTTCGGTTCTTGCTTCTGACCCTTTCCATTGGGACTTTGCTTGCTCTCCCGTATTTCATTATGATGGGGAAGGCGAGTTCTCTCCCGTGGTATGCGGAAGCGGCGACCCGTATCGGCCTTCTCTCCGCGCACGCGCCACATCTCAATAAGTTTTTGCTGGCGGTTTTGCTCGTGTTTCTGGCTTTTTCATACCTCAAGTGTGTATGGCAAGACGCGAAGCGGGACAGAGAAAAAGATTGGTGGTGGTTTTCTGCGGCGCTCCTT
>VMES01000103.1 GCA_007375655.1 Parcubacteria group bacterium Greene0416_79
TTGAGGCGACCGCGATCTCCGGCCCTACATGGTTGTACAACCCGGCGTCAACCGCACGCGCGATGGAGGAACCAATAACATTTACAATACCCAGAGTGAGCAGGCCGCGGCGTTTTGCCTCCTTGACGGCATTCAGGGTGTCTGCCGTCTCGCCTGATTGGGAGACGGCAAGGAGCGCCGTCTGTTCATCCACTGCCGCGGCACGATAGGAGAATTCGGAGCCGTACTCCACTTTCACCGGAATGCCGGCAAGTTCCTCAATCGCGTACTCGCCGATCTTTGCGGTGAAGCGCGCCGTTCCCATGGCAACGCTCGTGATGCGCCGAAGCGCGCGCAGGCGCTTTTCAAACGGCTCAAACCCGCCGAATTTAACCGCGCCTTCGCTTGGGAGCAGGCGGCCGCGCATGGTGTCGCGAAGCGATTGCGGCTGTTCAAAGATTTCCTTCAGCATGAAATGGGGGAAGCCCCCCTTCTCCGCCGCCTCGCTCGTCCATTCAATCTTTGTTCGCGCGCGTTCCACCTTCGCGGCGCCATTTTTAAAGTCAGAAATCTCGTATCCGCGTTTCGTGAGCGTGAGGAGGTCCCCATCATTTAGGTAGATGACCGAGTTCGTGATGGGGAGAATCGCGGTCACATCAGATGCCGCCACATATTCATCTTTCCCGATGCCGAGAATAAGGGGAGAGCCAAAGCGCGCCGCCACGAGCCTATGCGGGTCTTGGCGCGAGAGCGCAACAATGCCGAAGGCGCCGCGCAACTCCCGGAGGGCGCTTTGAACCGCCGTCACAAAATTTTTATCTTTTTTGGCGTGCTCCTCAATGAGGTGGGCAATGACTTCAGTGTCGGTCTCTGATGCGAAGCGATGGCCCTTCTTTGATAAGCGTGTCTTAAGCGTTTGAAAATTTTCTATGATGCCGTTGTGCGTGACGAAGATGTCGCTCGCGCAGTCCGCGTGCGGGTGCGCGTTTCGCTCCGAGGGTTCTCCGTGCGTTGCCCAGCGCGTGTGCCCGATGCCGAGCGTTCCTCTAAGGGTCTCTTTCGCGCAGGCGGCTTTGAGGAGCGCAACTTTTCCTTTGGCGCGGATGCGGCGCGGTCCCTCGGGGGAGAGAATCACTATACCCGCGCTGTCGTAGCCGCGGTACTCCATCCGCGTGAGTCCTTCCAGCACGACGGGTAGCGCCTCTTTAGTGCCGATGTATCCGATGATGCCGCACAAGGTAGTAAACTCTAAATTCTAAAATCTAAACTCTAAACAAATTCTACATCTCAAACACATGAAAACCTTCGCAGTACCGTCCCCACTATAACTTCCTCTCTTTGCGAAAAGTGGCAACCGTGTTGCCGCATCGTGCTACAATAACGGGCAAGCCGGTAGCATAGTGCTGGACTGGAATCGGTACTCCGCGTCCAGAGGGTGAAATCTCTCTACCGGCTGTAAAAAAGATATCCCCATCGGTCTCTTGACATTTTAAAACATCCGATTATACTAAATGGTATACTGATTCCGTCCGAGAGCTCTGTGCTGGACGTGGAGGCAAAAGCACCGCTTCACCGCGGTGTTTTTGTATAATGGCGATTCTGTTTTGTGATTCAACGATTCGTATGCCGCATCCCATAGAGGATACGTCAAAAAACGGTTTACCAATCTGGTAAGCCAAAACAGAACGTAAACGCCGAACCGAATCAGCAGTCTATGACGCAGAGTGTTGCGTCGCAGAGGCGGCGCATGAGGACGCCTTTCTCGCTCGCCGGGATATGGCCCGGCATACCAGACGCTTTTTTCTTCTGATGTGTATTGCCGAAACTTTCGCTCAAGAAATCGGTCCAGCCCGCATCATTCGGCGCCACTCCGAGGCGGTAGGCAACGAAGACCTCGCACATTTGTTCCGCGAGCGCCTCTGCATGCTTCTTCGGTCGGGAAACGCGCGCTTCTTCCGTCAGGTCTTCCGCATACGCCGCCGCATAGGGGGTGATGAAGCCCGGTTCCCGATTGCGTGCGAAGAGCTCCACCCATTCGTTCCACCAATCCTCAAGAGTGAAGCGTGAGTTCAGAATGACCTTTTCTTGGTCAGCCGGATTTCTCCGCGGCAACTCCACCGTGTGGAAGAACTCATGAAGAAATACATGGATCTGGTAAAACCAGCCGGCTTCGTGGTTCTCTGATACGCTCGTGGGAATTGCTGTTTGGTAGATGGTCTCTCCAGTAGGAGAGGTACAGCCGATGAGCATCCGGGTTGGATGGTCGTTTTGCCGAGGGAACTTATCTACCAAAACCGATTCTTTGCATCCGTTCAAGGCGCCATCCTCGCTAAACGCGGGAAGCAGTACCTTGTCTGCATATCGGTACGATATCGTGCTGAGACGCGAGAGCGTGAGGAGCAAAATGTAATATCGCTCTCCTGTAGAGCGGTCTGTGTTTTTCAAGGAACTCGAGCGTTGGTTTGAGGTCCAACCGATTTTTCCTTTCTTCTGTGGCATCAGTCCGGGCCTGAAACCACCCAACTGGGATGTGTACTACAGGCGGTTCGGTAATTGTATTCATGCGGTGTCCTTTGATCTATGGTTTGTGATGAATGTACCCGCGCACCAAGTACCCGGGTATGCACAGAAAGAGCGCTTCATAGTGAACATTCTGAATGTTGACTACCCGAATCTCTTCCTTTGTCAATCTCCAATTGCGCCTCCTGACCGGCTACATCCTCGTTGTTTTTCTATTCTCAAATTCTCAAGAATTTGAGAATAGAAAAGAAGCACGTACCACAGAAGGTCAAACCTTGTGTAACCGTGGGTTACTTCGGCAGGTGCGCGAGGATGGCGCGGATGTAGTCCTCGTACGCGGGTGCTGCCTCCTTCGCCGCCTTGTAGAAGCGCTCGTAGTCCTCCTCAAAGTCGTATTCGTGTACGAGAATGTTGCGGAGTTTGGCGCTCACGACTAGCTTTTTGGAAAGCGGGTCAGAGAGTACTCCGGTCTTCTTCAATTCCGAAAACGATTGCTTGTAGGTATCGGGAGTTTTTTTCCCACTTTCAAGAAGCATCTGAGTATTAATGTCGCTTGCCACCTCCACGATAAGTTCAAAGTTCCGCTCCGAAGCGCGGATGTCTTGAGGTCTGTTATGAACTGCGGCAGAGGTGTTTCAAGCAGACGCGCAAGTTCCGCCAGCACAGCCGCCTGGTAGCCGGAGCCGGTGCCGACCTCAAGCGCGAGCGGATGGTCGACAAGCACGGCAACATCGGTATCCGATTGCTTTCCAGCGGTGCCGCGCGCCTGTGAACCAAAAAGGATGACCAATCTCGGAGCA
>VMES01000104.1 GCA_007375655.1 Parcubacteria group bacterium Greene0416_79
GCCTCCGCAGCGGCAATCTCTTTATCACTCCCTCCAACTAAAACAAAAAGGGCTGAAATCTTGAATTTTAAATCTTTAATCTGCTCTGCCGCCTCAAGCAGCACATCTACTCCTTTCCAATCGTAGAGAAAAAAACTGCCGGTGTACAGAATGATTCTTTTGTCAATCGGCAGACCCAATCTTTTCCGCGCTTCTTCTTTGGAAACAGGAATATCAAACTGCGCGAGATCAACCGCATCGGGCACCACCTTGATCTTCTGTGGGTCTATGCCCTCCCGAGCAAGTTCATTCTTGAGAAGATGTGTGATGACAAACAGGACCCGGGCCTTACGCCAGATTCTCTTGCGCAACAATCCCGCGCTCCTCGGGATGGTATGAAGCTCCAGAAAGATATCGCGGAAGAAAAGCCCTACGGCCTCTTCGCGCGTGTAAACCCTTCCCTCTTTTCCCCCAAGATACAGCCGTGCCGCCGAGAAAAAGAGAAACGACTCAAACCAGAACCCGACCCTCCCAAACGAGACCGTATCAAGCACCGGGAGGCGTGTTATCTCAAAATTCTTCTTGACCCCGTAATATTCAAACGGGTCTCTCTGTAACGAATTCAACCGGCTCGGCACGACCAACTCCACTGACACACCGGCGTTGGCAAATGCTTCGCACATCTTCACAACCTGAATCCCGTGCGCGCGCTCGGTCGGCATGCGGATATTGGCGATGTAGAATAGGCGCTTCATTGGAATAACACTTCTTTATACGGGCTCCTCTCGCGGTCAAAGACAATCTCAAAATATCTATCAAGCCGGAGAAATCTTTCATATACCTCTCGCGCTCGCCTTTCGCTTTCAAAAAACGAATCGGCTGTTTGTTTCTCGCTCCACCAACGCACTCGCGCCGGAAGTGTTTTAATCTCGCGGGACGGAACTCTAAGTACTACGTCATCATAGGCGACAATCTCCTCAAGCGGGAGGACAGAGTCGGTATCAATCAAGAGGGGGCCCCGTGAAGCCGACAGCGCCTCGTAAAACCTCCTGGCTCGCGCGCGCCAGAATATCCCGCGTCTGTGCGCGAGCGGCTCGGTATCGCGGCGAGCGCAACGCAACAGGTATGAGAGCAGCCATTTGAGCGAGGCGCGCCACTTTCTTACCACACCCCCGAACTGGGACTGTCCACAGTATCCCACTACGAGCGAGTCACACTTTTCTTTTGGTGTAATGCCATGCCGCGCACCCATATCCTCCACAAAATACGGCATAATGATTTCATTCTCTTTTTTGTGGTGCCGATACGTTGACACGCGAAAGAGTATCGCGTGGGAAGGAATCTTTAGCGTACGGTCAACATAGTCGGTGTAGTCAAAAAGCAGGACCTTTTTCCCCGCCGCCTTTGCCGCGGCATAGACATTTGCCAAATAGACGAAATGGCGGTCAGACACATCAAAAAACTCAAAGGGAACCGTGAAAAAGTCCGCCTCCTCCGGAGTCGCCACGACGGTGAAGATTGGCGTTTGATACTGCTCCATGATAGAGCGAAGGAACAACCGTTTTGGCGAGATCTCAAATCTGAAATTCGGCCAAAACACGAGCGACATCGGAAGTTCCGGAGCTCCATCTTTCTCAATATATACCTTGACCATAGAAATTATGCAGTTATCTTAAAGATCCGCGCCCACACTTGGAATGTAAGAATCGCCCAGAGCTCGGTAAAGTGATACTCGCCGCGAAGGTGCGCCTCAAGCCGCGCGCGAACGGTCTTCCACTCAAATAAATCTTTCGTTGCCGCACAATAATCCGGAGAGAGAACCTCGCGCGCGAATGAAGCAATATGGGGGTACCGGAGCCACTTTGCCCCGGGAGAAAACCATCCTCGCTTTGGCTGATGCAGGAGTTCGTCCGGAATATATCCGCGAAACGCTTCTTTGAGAATGATCTTTGTGCGGAAAGGCGAGACCTTGAACCGCAGAGGCAAAGAATCCGCGAAATCCACAACCCGCCGATTCAAGAGTGGCACGCGCGCTTCAACTCCTCCCGCCATCCCGAGCTTGTCGCTCCGCAAGAGCGATTCATCGGGAAGCCAGCTCTGTCTATCAACCATCATAAAGATCTCTTCAAACGGTTCTCTTTTATCTGTGTTCATCCGCGTACTTCCATATCCGCGCAGATCCGCATCTTTGGAAAAGAACCGCTCACGAAAGAAATCCCGCGGGGCATGCTCATGATACGCATACGGCGTAAGGATGGGCTTGAGAACATCTTCTTTAAGAAAATGAAACTGGGCGTACCGCTCTATCCCAGGCGCGGTAATAAGCTTCTTCATCACCGGAAAAACACCATTCAATCCGGTACGCAGAACTTCCGGCACGCGCCGATAGTACGACGAAAGCAGTGAGTAGCGGTACCGCTCATACCCCGAAAAGAGCTCGTCTCCTCCATCGCCGCCGAGCACCACCGTTACTCGCTCTTTCGCAAACCGTGAGAGTTTGATCATCGGGATGATAGTCGCGTTTGATATAGGTTCATCCAGATGAAAGAGTGCCTCTTCAAAAAGAGGCAATATCTCATCGGGAGAAACCAACACCTCATGATGTGTCGCCCCGAAATACTTCGCGGTATTTCTCGCAAGAAGAAAATCAGCGTTGAACTTATCGGGTTGCTCGCCTCGTGCAAGCCGAAACCCGACTGAAAATGTCTCAACCGTTCCCTTTGCGCTCGTCATGGCTTCAAGTACCGCGCTTGAATCAATACCGCCGGAAAGGTAGAGCCCGACCGGGCGGTCGGAGACGAGTTCCTCCTTGACGCTCGCATGGATGCGCGCTCGGAGTTCCCGCGCCCTGTACGCGAACGAATCGCCCGAAACTGCCGGCGTTACTTCGCGCGCGTACTTTGAAATCTGCACGGCTCCGTTCTTGTACGTGAGCATATGCCCGGGCAGGAGTTTCCGTATATCGGCAAAGATCGTCAGCGGAGCCGGAACATAATTCACCCGCAGAAAACAGTCAAACGCCAGACGATTGATACTTCGTGAACTATCGGAGCATTCTAAGAGTGCCTTTATCTCCGAAGCGAATCGGAGCCGCGGAGATTGAAAAGAGTAGTACAAGGGTTTGATGCCTATCCGGTCCCGCGCTAAAAACAAGGTCTCCTCCTTGGAATCCCAGAGTGCGAGCGCGAAGATCCCGCTCAGGGTATCAAAGCAAGCGGTCCCCCACTTTTCAAACGCCGCGAGTATCACCTCGGTATCGCTTTTGCTCTTCCACGGATTCCACTTTTCATGGGCTGGGCTCCGGCGGGAGAGAGATCAAGGATGGCGAGCCGATTGTGCCCGAGCGAAATCCCAGTTGCGGCAAAGACGCCGGTGCCGTCTGGACCGCGGTGCGCGGTGACTGCATTCATGCGCTTGACGAGTTCCTCATCTCTCCAGGTAAAACCGTTGATGCTGCACATGGTTGATTTTTAAGGAGTTATTCTGATAACGACTAGAAAAATCGCCGCCCCCTTACTCATCATAAAACGAGATGCGGACGATCAATGTGATGCAAAGGAAGATAGAAACATATCGCAGAAAACACGATGCCAATTCAGATTCGAGTGAGAGGGTCGTGAGAAACAGATTCGCTCGCTTCGCTCGCTCATTGTTTCTCAACGATAAAATTGTACGCCAAAGGAAACTGCGCCGGAAAATCCCGTTCTGGTTTAAGTAAAAAGAGTATCTTATCCAGACCCCACACAATCGGAAGCAGGAGTAGGTGCGCGAAGCGCGGAATGAGCATATCCAGCTGTTCATACCCTGCCAGAAAGGGTCCTCTCCCGATAGGGGCAAGCACCCGCACGATAAATCCGTTCCGCGCAAAAAGCTCGCTGAGCGCCTCACTGGTAAAACGCACATAGTCGTGCGGGTCGGGATGCACATTGATTAAAAATGGGATGCTTCCATAAAGCTTCCCTCCATTTCGCAGAAGACGCCTCATTTCAGAAAGCACGACATCGTGCGTATTAAGATGCTCCAGCACATTAAAGAGAAGTACAAAATCCTGCGACCCATGAGAGAGCGGCACCTGCTCCTTGGTAATATCAAGCACAAAGTCCGTGCCGGACCGTGCCACAATATCTACCGTTTTTAGGGTAGACCCCTCCGCGATCTGTAAAAACCGAAAATGGCTCGCGCGGCCTGCGCCTCCGCCAATATCAAGGACCTTCCCCGATATGATTTCGCCTCCGCGCCAAAACAGATTCGTCAGTGTTCGGCTGACTGCCTTGCCCCGCATCGTCTCGCGAAGCACGGCTCCGAGCATTGGATGGTACGATTTTTCTTCACGCATAAAATTTGAGTATCTTCCGAACCAAGACACAAAGGTCATGATGCGTGGTTACAAATGTGCTCCCCCTCTCATTATAGACCAACTCGCCTCTGCGGTATGCTGATTCAATCTTACCGGCCAAATCCGCAAAATCCCCTTCTATGAATTTCCTGACCCCCATCTCCTCCGTAAACGCCTCGCTTGAGGTGAAGACCGGAAATCCGGAGGCAAGCGCCTCAAGCACCGCCTTGTCCATGCTC
>VMES01000105.1 GCA_007375655.1 Parcubacteria group bacterium Greene0416_79
TTCGTCGCGGTCCGCGGGCACCACATCGCGTTCTGCCGGCAAGGGTTCCCAATCCGCGGGGTTTGCGGGATTCCGTCGTCCTACCGTTGCAAGCTCCTGCTCCACTCCATCCTTTTCCGCGAGCAGTTTCTTTTTGAAGCTGTTGGTGTCTCTTGTCATACGCTACAGTATACCATACGCGGTGCCTCTACTGCCATTGCGGTGAAAGACCGATGCGAATCTCCGAATTAAATGCGAATGCCGCGAATAGATGATTCCGTATTTGTAGATTCGTATGCGATTCGTAGATTCGCATCGGGTTAGCGTACCTGCCCGGCCCGCACTTTCGGGAGGAGGACGCGAAACGTCTCGTCACTTGTGGTAAAAAGGAGTGTTTCCCTGTCCAGAAACGAGTAGAGCATCGCTATCTCTCCCTCGGCGTCAAAAACCGCGCGTACATCTTTGTTTCTTATGATGACGTCGCTCCACACGCGTGCATTACCGAGTATCTCGGCAGTGGTGGTGGCAGGAGGGGAGAGGAAGCCGCGCGGATTGATGCCAAAGAGCGGCCCCGCATCATCCAGGAGTGTCTTCTCCCATGCAAGCATGCCGTCAAACGCATGTTCAAACGAGAGGACCTCAAAGATGAGAAAGAGGCGATTCTCGTTTCCGGCCGCGTGGACGCCGAATGTCGGACGCGGCGCGAGCGCGCGAAGGAGCGCGGCCGGCGCGGATGCCTCAAGCCGCTCCACAATCTGCGAAGGAGAGGCCGCTGCGTTTCCGCTCCGTACGTTCACGATGCGTATCTCGGATTCGCGCAATAAATGCGGCGCGCGTCTCTTTGCCGGTCAAGGCGATATCCTCTGTGCTCGTCTGCGTTGATTCCGAAAGGCGCGGCGCTGTTTCTGTCGGCGCGCCGCCGCGTGTGAGGATGAGAAAGATCCCGAAGGCGATGCCGGCAATAACCAGTGCGCTCAAAACGCCGATACCCACCTTCTTCCAGTTGAATAAAGAGAGAAGGCGCTCCATTGGGCTTGCCCGCTCAAATCCGCCGCCGGATTTGCTCGGGTGAACTCCGCTCATGCGAAGAATCTTTGGCGCGGGAGGAACCACGGCAGGGCGCGGCGCCTCGCTTGGAGCACTCTCCCGATACTTCTTTTCGCCTTCCGCAATAGCGATGCCTGAGAGCGACACGTTCTTTTTCGCGAGCGTTTCTTCAACGTCACTCTGATATGTGCGGAGACGCTTTAACTCGCCGTTTTGGGTTGGTTGAGGTGTGTGCTCCGGGGGCATTCGGTTAAGTATAGCGCAAGTCGTTCAACGCGTAACGCGAAGCGTCAGAAAATCGCGCGCGCTTCTCATCTTCGCGACCGCGCGTTACCCGTCCGAATCAGAGGTCATCCGGTGGCGGACACACTACACCCGCCCGAACGGCTGGAGATCGCGTTCAGTCGGGCGGGCGCTATACGTTTTGCGCTACACGCCTATCCTTTGCGCTTAATGAAGTTCGGGTCTGCGTCTTTGATTGAGAGCCGGATTCTACCCTTCTCGGCGTCAACTTCTTTCACGACGACCGGCACCTTCTGCCCAACCCGTAGCACCGACTCAATGCGGTCAATCCGGAAAGGCGCGATCTCCGAGATATGCACGAGCCCCTCGCCGTTGCCGTTATTGATTGAAACGAAGGCACCGAACTCCGCGAGCTTTACCACTTCTCCCTCGTAACGCTCCCCGCGCTTATACTCATGCGTCAGCGCCTCAATCATCGCCGCGGCCTTCTCCCCGCTCCCGTTCCTCCCTGTGATGTAGATGCTCCCGTCCTCTTCAATGTCAATCGCGTCAACGCCCGTTTGCTCTTTGATGCCGTTGATGGTCTTGCCGCCGCTTCCGATGACGAGTCCGATTTGATCCTTCTTCACTTTCATGACGGTGATCTTCGGCGCGCGCGGTGAGATGTCCGCGCGCGGCGCCGGAATCTCCTTTTCAATGAGGTCAAGAATCTTAAGCCGCGCCGCCCTCGCCTTCGCAAACGCCTCGGCGAGAATCGGGATCGGTACGCCGTCCACCTTCACATCCATCTGCACCGCCGTGATGCCCTTCCGCGTTCCTGCCACCTTAAAGTCCATATCCCCATGGTGGTCTTCGGGTCCCTGAATGTCGGTGAGGATTTTATATTCATACTTCTTTCCCATTCCGCCAGAGGCGGATTTCGCTTTGCTCAACATAAGTCCAGACGCAATGCCCGCAACGGGCGCCGTGATCGGCACTCCTCCGTCCATGAGCGCGAGCGTGGAGCCGCAGACGCTTCCCATTGAGGTTGAGCCGTTTGAAGCGAACGCTTCCGAGACGAGCCGGATCGTGTACGGAAACTTCTCCATCGGCGGAATCACGGGAAGGAGCGCTTTCTCGGCAAGCGCGCCGTGGCCGATCATGCGGCGGTTGGTTGAGCCGATGCGGCCGGTCTCTCCGGTAGAGAACGGCGGGAAGTTGTAATGGTGGAGGAACCGCTTCTTCGTTTCTTGAATCTCCATGTTGTCAATGATCTGCGCGTCCCCGGGGCCGCCCAAGGTGAGCGCGGAGAGGATGTGCGTGCCGCCGCGGTAGAAGATGCCGGAGCCGTGAAGCACGGGCGAGACGCCGCCGGCTTTCACAAAGAGCGGGCGGATCTCATCCATGCCGCGTCCGTCCGCGCGCCGGCCGTTTGCAATCGCCTCGCGGTGAATGAGCTCATCCACTTGTTCGTCAAAGTATTGGTCGGCGTATTTCGCGTCTTCCGGAAAACGCTCCTTGGCAATCGCCATCCACTCGCCCTTGAGTTCATAGATGTGCGCGTTTCCTGCTTGTTTTTTCGCGAAGACGCTTTCCTCCATCCGCGCCGCAATCTTTTCTCCGAATAAAACCTTGATATGTTCAGGTACCTCGGGGAGCGGCAGGGTTTTTTTCTGTCTGCCGATCTCCGCAATGATTGCGTTCTGCCATTCTTGCAGTTTCTCTATCTCTTTTGCCGCTTCTTCAAGCGCCCCGACTACTGTTTTCTCCTCCGCTTCTCTTCCCCCGATCTCTAGCATGTTGATGAGCCCGTCTTTGCCGCACACGACAACATCCATTTCAAACTCGGGATT
>VMES01000106.1 GCA_007375655.1 Parcubacteria group bacterium Greene0416_79
GGGAGGTCTCATGGTTTCGCATGCGGTGATTTTCCTTTGCGGTCTTTGTCGGAGGCGTCGCCATGCTCTTCTGGCTTGCGCGCGGCGCGTTTTTTGTGCCGACTCCTCGCCGAGTGGTGCCGCGCGTCATTTTGATGCTCAATCTCCGCAAAGGGGAGAAGGCGACGGATCTTGGAAGCAGCGACGGGCGTTTGGTTATCGCTCTCGCACAAGCCGGAGGCATTGCGCACGGGTTTGAACACAATCCGCTTTTGGTTTGGCGCTCGCGCCAAAGTATCAAGAAAGAGGGGCTTACGGAAACCGCATTTGTTCACTGGCGCAATTTCTGGAAGGCGGACCTTTCTTCATTTGACGCGGTGGTCGTGTACGGCATTCCGTACATCATGCGGCGGTTGGAGAAGAAGCTCCGCGCGGAACTCCGACCGGGCGCGCGCGTGGTGTCCTGCTCGTTTCCGTTTCCGACCTGGAAGCCGGTGGTACAGGAGAAGGCGATATATTTGTATGTGAAGTAGCGGTCAATAGTCAATGGTTAATTGTCAAATGTTCGTCAGATACGGTACGTCTGCGCGCCGCGGTAGGCGACTGAGCGCGCGGCGATCCGCGCGCCGAATTCGCAGGATTGTTTAAGCGTCTTCCCTTCAAGGAGTTTGGCAATGAGCCCGGCGCGGTAGGCGTCACCCGCGCCGGTCGTTTCAACAACGCGTCTCGCCTTTTCCGCCCGAATGGCGGTTTTTTTCACTTTTAGCATTTGCCCACGGCCGTGGGCAAATGCTAAAGATTGCTTTTGAGGCATTTCATAGATGACGCTTCCTTTTTCCCCGAGCGTCTCAATGACGGCGCGGACGCCTTTTCGTAAGACATCTTCTATACGGTAGCCGAGAATCGTCTGAAGCTGTTTGATCTCTACCTCATTGCCGATAAAGATATCGGCAAGCGCAAGCGTCTTCTCAAGGAGTGTCTTGTCGTAAAAGATAGAGATGACCTGCCCCGGGTCAAAGACAATGAGCGTATTCTTTCCGCATTTCTCACGCGCTTCTTTCATGTGGCGGTAGATGCTCTTCCCCGTGCCGGCGGAGAAGATGGCAACTCCCACGCTCTCAAACTCCTTCGGGGCGATGGTTCTCGCGAGAGAAAGAGCATCTATTCTTTCGTACGCGTTTGGCTGGTAGACGCCAATCTGCTGACCGAGTTCGTCAGACATCCCGTAAAATACCGCCGTCCAGCTTTTCTCGTTCACAACCACACGGGAATCCACCCCTGCTTTTTTAAGATGCGGTCCGAACCCGCTCCTCTCAAAGTCCCTTCCCGCAAGGGAAAACAAGAGCGGTTTAGTCCCAAGAATCCCGAGCCCGTAGGCGATGTTTCCACCCGTCCCGCCGAAGAAATGCTCGCGGGTCTTCGCGGTGAACATCAAATTCTGCCGTCCCAGTTTCCCGTCTTTCCCAACCAAGATTTCATCCTGGATTTTCCCGTGGATGCCGAAGATGAGGTCAAAGGCGACGGAGCCGACGACGAGAGGTCTTTTCATAAGAATGAAAAATTCTTAATCCTTAGTGTTTTCTGTTTCTGTCGGTAATGATGGGGTAGGAGTGACGCGCCACGCGATGTAGAAGGCAACGAGCAAGACAATCTTCACATTCACCATAATGACGAATGTTTGCCGCTCGGGCAGGGCGAGCTCTGAAATGCCTAGATACATCAGCAACCCGTATGCCACAATCACTCCCTGAATTATAGTCACTCCCAAAAGTAATTTTTTCATACGAAAATTAATAACAATCCAATAATTCCTGACAACAAATTATTCTGTTCCAAGTTCCCATGATTCGAGATATTTCGCTTGCGCGGGAGTAAGCGCGTCTATCTTCACGCCAAGAGATTTGAGCTTCTTCTCCGCAATCGTACGGTCAACGGCTTCGGGAATGACATACACCTTGTTCTCCAGTTTTCCTCGGTTGTCCAGAATAAACTGCGCGCCAAGCGCCTGATTGGCAAAGCTCATATCCATGACGGAGGCGGGGTGGCCTTCGGCGGTGGCGAGATTTACGAGACGGCCTTCGCCGAGCACATACATCTTTCTTCCGTTCGCAAAGGTATACTCGTCCACAAGCGCGCGAGGAGAGCCGGTGTGTTTCGCGAGCTTTCGGAGCGATGTGAGATTAATCTCTACATCAAAATGGCCAGAGTTTGAAATGATGCAGCCGTCCTTCATGACCTGAAAATGTTCAGTATCCAGTATGTCGCGGTTTCCGGTGAGCGTGCAGATGATGTCGGCTCGTTTCGCCGCCTCCCTCATCGGACATACGACGAAGGTCGTGCCCGCGATGAGCTTGTTCGTGGCTCGGATGATGCCGTCAAGAGTTGACTGCCCCGTGCCATAACGATTGTCAAAGAGGTGCTTCGTCTGCGCTTCATTCACGGCGAGGATGGGGAAGCGGAGCGCTCCCTCCTTCGCCATTGCCCGCAGACGGATAACGCCCGTTGTCGTCTCCTCCGTCCCTCCTACAATCGTCTTCAAAAGATCAGCGCGATTTTTGTGGATCTCCGAAACCAAATCGGCGCCGTCGTCCATCGTCAGATGGGGTTTCAAATCAAGCACCGCGTTTAAGTGCTTGAAGTAGGTCTTGTTGTCCTCTCCCTTTATCGCGAAGGTCGGAATGTTGTAGTGGAACGCGAGCGCCGATGCCACATCATCTTGAGTGGAGAGGGGGTTGGAGGCACACAGTCGAACCGTTGCCCCGCCCGCCGTAAGCGCGAACACGAGATTCGCCGTCTCGGTCGTTACATGCAGGCACGCGCCAATGCGGATGCCCTTAAAAGGTTTCGCCTTCGCGTACTCCTTTGCGAGCGACGCAAGCACCGGCATATCCTTCGCCGCCCACTCTATGCGCGAGACGCCCCTTTTTGCAAGCCGCTTGTCT
>VMES01000002.1 GCA_007375655.1 Parcubacteria group bacterium Greene0416_79
GCCGAGCCGCTCCATCTCGCGCGAAAAATCCACGAGCCCGCACCCGTAGGCATTGCTCTTCACGACCGCCATGAGCCGCGTTCGCTTCGGAATCAATTTCTTGAAAACGTTGAAATTGTGCCGAATGGCTTTACGGTCAACCTCAATCCAGGTACGCAGGCCGTTCCGGCTCTTCACTTCCCTTCCCCTCATAGTGCCTGAACAATAGCACAGGAGTATCCGGAAACAAAAACGGGCTGCCGTATCAGTAACCCCCACACCAATCCGCTGCCGGATTGGTTGTGTTTTCTCTCACCGCTTTAACGCAACCGTTACTCCGTCGCGAATCGTGAGTATCACCGCCTCAACGCGGCGGTCTGTCCTCACGGCCTCATTAAATGCGGCAATGGCTTTTTCAGTTGCATCCTGCGGATGCAGCACATTCCCCAAGCTCCAGAGGACATTGTCCACTACAAGAAGACCGCCCTGTCGCACTTTTGGCAGGCACATATTCCAATAGTTCAAATAATTTTCTTTATCCGCGTCAATAAACACCATATCAAGGGGACCAGTGAGCGCGGGGATAGTTTTAAGCGCCGGACCGAGCATGAGGGTAATCTTTTTTCCATGCGGACTCTTCGCCCAGAATTTTTGTGCCGCATCCGTGTACGCTTTATCAATATCAAGCGTGATCAGTTCTCCACCGTCCGGCAGCGCCTCTGCCATTGCAAGCGCGCTATAGCCAGTAAAAGTGCCAAGTTCAAGCACGCGCCGTGCCTTTGAAATCCTGACGAGAAGTTTCAAGAACGCGCCCTCCAGATGCCCAACCTGCATAATTGCGTCTTCACCGGTCTCCCGTTTTGTGTCCTCTGCCAATTCCCGGAGGAGCAACGACTCTCTTAACGAGTGCGCCGCAGAATACTCTTCGTATGGAATTGAGACAATCTTTCCATTCATAAAAAATCAGGAAGTCCAATTTGGTGCAGTATTCTTGAATTAGTCCGAACGCATTTCGCCGCCGCAGGCGGCGAGGAAATCCCCCCGCGAAAATCCGGAATGGCGACGGAGCCGCACCGCTGACAATTTCAAGTTTTTCTTTGGCGGCAAAAATTAGTAGTCGGTTAGTAATTTCGGAAGAAATGGTTGAACAATTTGTTGATGAGCTTGCCATATCCTGGCACCTAAAAACAATGTCTTCTTTGCAATTGGATTCAATCTTTCTACTCCATAGCCGGGTTTGTGAGGCTTATATGCTTTCAGGCTATTTAACACTTCCGAGTCAATATTTTCGTGCCAAATCTTTTTCAAAAGTTCGATCGCGATTGTGGCATGGTCTTTTGTTGTCGCTTCCATCATTTTTTCTAAATCCCCGGATTTTGAGTACCCCTTTTCGCTATCTTCTTTCAACCCCTCGGCATAATGATTTATCTCGCCAACCGTTATATTCTCGCCGAAAACCTTATTATAAGAATCAAACATTCTCTGCCAATACATCTTATAAGAAAATTGCCCCACCGATGGTTGTTCTTCTACAGAAAAGAAGTGAAACGAATAAGCCACAAGTGCCAATGATACCTTACGAAGCCAAAAATCTACTTCTTCCTTAGTGGGCATTTTCTTAAAATGGAATTCTTCCGGCGCCATGAATAAAATACCACGCAAAGATCGTTCCGCGGCATCTAAAATAGTTTTGAAGAAGTCCCTAACCTCTCTGTCTTCCAGCGTATCTATCTTGTCCATCAGGGGGTTTGAAATCTGCGCCACCACCGCCTTATACTCATTTTCTTCATTACTTCCAAAAATTTTATCGAGGATTCCCATAAACAAAATTTATCTAATGACTTTTGATAAAATCCAAAGCGCAAACATTCCCCACCCCACCCAACGCACCCAGGGCCGCATATTTGAATTGGAACGATTGAGGAAGAAGAACAGGAAAATTATGAAAAATATGATTCCAAAAACTATGTCCATATTTATTAAAAATTTTTCTTTCCCCCAAAATCAAAATATGGTTCGAGCCGATGTTTTTCTTCGGGTTCTTTTGCGGTTTTTATCGGTGCGGCTCCGCCGCATTTTCGGATTTTTCGCGGGGCGCAGGGCAGGATTTGAACGTTACTCGTTCAGTACAGGTTTCCCATCCTCCACTTTTCGGAAAAAGGGGAGGATATGGGAGAACCTTTTCAAATCCTCCCCCGCAACGTGCGCAGGCACGTTGCTTGCGCAATCTCAAAGATTCGATTGCGCAGGGCAGGATTTGAACCTGCGTAGCCCGAAGGGCGTCAGATTTACAGTCTGATGCAATTGACCACTCTGCCACCTGCGCGTTGTCGGAATGGTAGCAAATTACCGCGAGTATGTGTAGCGGCTAGGAGACGCTCTCCACGGCCAATTCCGCCATGACGTCGCTCTTGACCGGTCTCCCGTTTCCTCCATTTCTCCCAGTTCTCCCAATTCTCCCAATTCTCCCTTTCTTCACCTCAAAGTGAAATCCATCCCCTTTGACGGAGACCGTGATGCTCCCTCCCTTGCCGAGCCCTTTGGAGATAATGAACGAGGCAATCGGGTTTAGAATCTTGCTCTGAATCAGACGCTTCAAGGGCCGCGCGCCGTACTGCGGATTGTATCCTTCCTTGGCGAGCCGCGCGTACACCTCCGGCAAAACCGTTACTGAAATCTCTTTTGCGCGGAGCCGCTCCGCGACCTCCCGCATCTGAATGCTCACAATCTCCGCAATCGCCTCGTGACTCAAAATATCAAAGATGATAATCTCATCCAGCCGATTGAGAAACTCGGGACGGAAGTAGTCCTTGAGCGCGCCCGTCACCTTCCCTTTTGCCTCTTCATACTCGCCTCGCTTGTCTGCCTCGCCTTGGGAAAAGCCGATGCGCTCCATCTTGTCTATGTACTGCGCGCCGATATTGGACGTGAGAATGATGATGGTGTTGCGGAAGTTCACGCCGCGCCCTTTCGCGTCGGTCAGCCGCCCGTTGTCAAGAATCTGGAGCAGGATGTTAAAGACCTCCGGATGCGCTTTCTCAACCTCATCAAAAAGCACGACCGCGTAGGGGCGGTGCCGCACCGTCTCGGTCAGCGTCCCGCCTTCTTCATAGCCCACGTACCCGGGCGGCGCGCCGATGAGTTTGGAGACCGCGTGCCTCTCCATAAACTCCGACATGTCAACGCGAATGAGCGCCCGCTCGTCGTTAAACATAAACTCCCCGAGCGCCTTGGTGAGTTCGGTCTTGCCGACGCCGGTGGGGCCCAAGAAGAGAAACGAGCCAATGGGACGATTCGGGTCGGCAATGCCGGCGCGGCTGCGCTTTATCGCATCCGCAACCTTCCTCACGGCCTCGTTCTGCCCGATGATGCGCTTCCGGAGTTCCTCCTCCATACGCGAGAGCTTGGACGCCTCCTCTTCCATCATGCGCGCGACCGGAATGCCGGTCCACTTCGCCACAATCTCGGCAATGTCATTCGCCATAATCTCCTCCTTGAGCATCCGGCGCGAACTCTGCAGTTTCTTCAGCCGCTTGGTCTGCATCTCCAATTCTTTCTGAAGCGCGGGAATCGTGCCGTAACGGGTCTCCGCGGCTTTCGCCAAATCAGCCCGCGCCTCGGCGTGTTCCGCCTCAATGCGAAACGCCTCAAGCTGTTTCTTCTTCGCCTTAATCTCCGAGAGCGTCTCCTTCTCATTCTTCCACTTAAGTTCAATCTCCTGCGTCTTCTCTTTGAGGTCGGCAATCTCTTTCTCAATATCTTTAATGCGCGCCTTTGCGGGCCGCGACTCCTCCGATTCCTTCTTGAGCGCCTCGCGCTCAATCTCAAGCCGCATCACCTTGCGCCGCGTCTCCTCCAGGACCGGCGGCATGTTCTCAAGCGAAATCTTGAGAGATGACGCCGCCTCGTCTATGAGGTCAACGGATTTGTCCGGAAGATACCGGTCGGTGATATAGCGGGCGGAGAGATTGACGGCCGCCACAATGGCTTCATCGGTAATGTGCACGCCGTGATAGAGTTCGTACTTTTCCTTGAGGCCGCGGAGAATCGCCACCGCATCCTCCACCGAGGGCTCGGCGACATAGACCGGCTGGAAGCGGCGCGTGAGCGCCGGGTCCTTCTCAATATGTTTCTGGTACTCCTTGAGCGTCGTCGCGCCGACGGCGCGAAGCTCGCCGCGCGACAGCGCGGGTTTGAGCATATTGGACGCGTCCATGGACCCCTCGGCGGCGCCGGCGCCGACAATAGTATGAATCTCGTCAATAAAAAGGATGATCTTGCCCTCGGAGCGCTCAATCTCTTTCATGATGCTCTTGAGCCGCTCTTCAAACTCTCCGCGGTACTTGGTGCCGGCAATAAGTAGCCCCAAGTCAAGGGAGACAAGCTCCTTGTCCTTAAGCGACTCCGGCACTTCTCCCGAAGACATGCGGAGCGCCAGCCCCTCCACAATCGCGGTCTTCCCCACCCCTGCTTCTCCGATGAGAATCGGGTTGTTCTTCGTGCGCCGCGAGAGAATCTGAATGATGCGGGAGATCTCATTGTCCCGCCCGATGACCGGGTCAAGCTTATTCTCGCGGGCAAGCAGCGTAAGGTTGCGCGTGTAGCGCGCCAAAAACTTGAAACGTTTGGGCGCGGTGGCATCCGTGGTGCGGTTGTGCCGCAACTCATCCAGGACGCGGAGCACCGCGTTCTTGTCAAGCTTGAACCGCACGAGCATCTCGCGCGCCGACCCGCTTATGTCAAACATGGCGATGAAGAGATGTTCGGTTGAGACGAACTCGTCTTTAAGCGAGGCGGCAACGCGGCTTGACCCCTCAAGAATCTGCGCCAACTCCGGCGTGAGATAAATCTGATACGACGGCGCGAGCACGGAACCGCTCTCGGTTCCCTCTATCGCCTCAAGAATGGAATCGGTCATAAGCACCGTATCCACCTCAAGCTTCTCAAGAATGGAGAAGACGATGCTCTCCTCCTGAAGCACCAGCGCCGCAAGAAGATGCAGCGGGTTCACGTGGTTCTGCCCGCGCTCAATGGCGAGCTCGTGCGCCCGCCTGATGGCTTCCTTTGCTTTTGTCGTAAAATGATGAAATGGCGGCATGGTGGGTAATTACACAATTTCCAAATCAAAAATTCCAAACAAATTCAAAATCCAAGATTGGAAACGCGAAACGCAACGGGTATATCAGCTTTAAATCTGTAAAATTGAAGCCTCTGTCGCCAGTATACCACAAAAGAGAAAAGATTCGCTACTGTAATTTCGGAGCCGCCTCTTTCCCCTTTTCTTCTTCGGGAGCGTCGACGGTTGCGATGAATCTCTCAATGGCCTGAACCGGCACAAAAACCGCGTTTGCCCGCCCTCCTCCGGCACTCATGCCGATGACTTCTCCGGAAAGATTGAGCAGCACTGCGCCACGCACAAGTTCCGCGCCGGCGATGTCCGTCTTGATGCCGGCAAGGGAGGGAGCGGCAGGAGTGGTCGTTGCGGATCTCTGCGGCGTTCCGGTCGCCGCCCCACCTTCCGTCGTTTCGGAATCAACGCGCAGAAGATTGGCGACGATACCCGTAGAGACCACAGTACTCTCTGCGCCTCCGACGACGACTATGGTCTGTCCCAGTTTCGGTTCTGCTTTGGCGAACTGCGCCGGCGCGGGAAACACTTTTGGCTCCTTCTTCTCCTTTCCTCGCTCCTCTGCAACAATCTTAAACGCGATGAGTCCCGCGTCCCGATCTCCGCGCGCCACGGCAAGCGACACCCTCTCTCCGTCTTGAAAGACGCCGAGATACTCCTCGGGCAGAAGCGCGCCTGCCGCATCCTCCTTCTGAAACGCAATCCCGAAATCAGAGACGATAAGCCCGTCAGAGGACACGATGAGCCCGATGCCGACAAACCCTTCCTCCTTATTCTCCGAAGCGCCGATCTGTTCTATGATACGCACCATCTGTCCGACGTTCTTCTCAATCGCCTTAATCACCAGATCATCGGCTTTGACCACCACGGTCTCCTTGGTGGTAATGACGGACGCCGGCTGGCTCGGAGCCGCCACCACCCGCTCAATCGTCTTCTCCACCACGCGGTTGATGGTCTGCGTGACCGCCGGCGGCGCCTGATCCATGAGCGAGACCGTCACAATGCCCGTCGCGATTGAAGTCACGAAGGAGACCAGCAGCGCGAGGAGTATAAGCTGTTGTTTGTTGAGGGATTCCATTTCGGAAGGGGAAAGGTAAAAAGGGGGTACGATGACCCGGCATTCCTTATACTACACAACAACGTATGCGGATTCAATGTTTTGCAGCGAGGAGCTCCCGGAGAATCCTTGCCGTATCTCTCATATCCTTTTCCACAGTGGAGCGCCCAAGCGTAAACCGGAGGGTTCCGTAGCTGCGCTCCAAAGTACCGCCGAGCGCTTTGACCACATAGGACTCGCGCGCATCTTTGAGGCAGGAACTCTTTGTAGAGACCGAGATGCCTGCCGCATCAAGTTGAAGAGTCAACAGTTCAGTATCAACGCCAAGGAGCGAAATGTTGAGATTGTTCGGCAGCCGCTCTCCTTCTCTCATGCTCCCGTTCACCGCCACCCCCGTTATTCCTATATTCTGGGGAATATTGGAATAAAGGCGGTTGCGAAGTTTAGCGAGGCGCGCGGATTCCTTGCTGCGTTCGCGAACGGCAATGGAGAGCGACTCGGCGAATCCGACAATACCTGTAACATTCTCCGTTGTGGAGCGAAGTCCGCGTTCCTGGCCCCCGCCAAAGAGGAGCGGCGCGAGCGAAGTGCCCACTCGTCCATTCCTCTCTCCGAGCGCCCGAGGACGCCGTACATAAAGCGCGCCGACTCCTTTCGGCCCATACATCTTGTGGCCGTCAAGCGTCATGAGGTCCACCCCGAGCGCGTTCACCACACAACGCAGGTAGAGCGGCGCCTGGCAGGCATCCACATGGAACAGCGGGTACGCTGTTCCAGTCGGACCAGTAACCTTTGACTTTTGACCTTTGACAGATTGAATTATCTTGCCGATCTTCGCAATCGGCTGGATGGTTCCGATTTCATTATTCACATACATGACCGAGACGAGCGCGGTATGGGGACGGATCGCGGCGAGTATCTTCTCCGGATTCACAATGCCATTCGGCTCAACCGACACGTAGGTGACTGCGGCTCTCCCCTGCCGCTCCAGCTCCCGAAGCGGCTCCAAAACAGAGGCATGCTCAATATTCGTCGTTACCACATGCGGTCTCTCTCCCGCAGATTCACGCTGACTATACGCGGATGAACGCAGATTATCAACGCTGATCTGCGCGGATAGGCTATCAGCGTCCATCTGCGGTTTGGTATCCGGGTCCAATCTGCGTATATCTGCGAGGGCGTTCAGAACGCCGTGAATGGCGAGATTATTCGCCTCGGTCCCGCCGCTCGTAAAGACAATCTCGTCTGCGTGCACCTCAAGAGAACGCGCCACGGCAATGCGCGCCGCATCAAGCGCCTTCTTTGCCGCGAGTCCTTCTGTATGAATAGAACTCGGATTCCCGAAGGTATTCAAAAGAAACGGCTCCATGGCCTTCTTGACCCGCGGGTCAAGCGGGGTTGTCGCGGCGTAATCAAGATAGATGCGTCTTCTTGACATAAAGATACCAGATATGCTATCAATATCTATAGAATTTCTCAAGAACCACAAAAACAAACGGAGAGAAAATATGAACTTTGACATTAAGGGCGCTCTGCTTGAACAAATAATAGCGCTTGCAGATAAACTACAAACCACGGTAGCGGAGTTTTTGCACCGCGCGATTCTTGCGGGCATGAATGCCTTGGAACGCGAGCCGCAAGGCCATACCGAGCCAATTGAAGGTCAGCTGGTGACAATGGCCACACGCCAACACTTTCTACCCTCGCCATTAACCGAGAAACAGAAAGCGTTTGTGAAAACAAACATTGCCGTAATGAAAAACCCACAAATTGCCGCGCGCTTGCAGTGCACGGTTATGGCAGTGATACAGGCAAAGAATGAAATTATAGAGTCGTTTATCCGCGCCAGGTGGGAACAGATGACGGACGGAGAAATGGGACGGGCGCTTGGGTTTCATAAACTCTACATCAGTATAAGACGCAGACAGCTCGGGCTTCTTCGCCGTCGTGGACGTACCAGTGGAAAAAAGAGTTATGCCGCCCTCACAAAGGAGAGATTGGAAAAGATGCTCACTCAAGAAGGTCTGACACTTGAAAAGATTGGAAGGAACAATGGCTTGTCGCGAGAGCGAATACGTCAGATCGCAGTTAACCTTGGCGTGAAGCGGAAACGAAGACCAATCTGGTGGGCAAAAAAATGGGGGAAACCCGAGTTGGGAGACAGAGCGTGGGTTAAGCGAGCACTTGCGGCAAAAGGGCGCGTCAGTGCGATTGCCGCTTCTCTCGCGCTTCCTCACGGAAAGGTGAAAAAAATCTGCTTGATGCACGGCATTACGCTTCCAGTGTACAAAGGGCGGGTCTTTCAAGGTCTCGTGGAGTTGCACTGTGATCAATGCAACGGTCTGTTTCTCCGCAAGAACTCTGTGCAAAGAGGATTGAAGAAGAAAGGCATCAAACATCATTTCTGCAGAAAAAAGTGTTACACCGAGTGGCTCGAAACGCACAGGGGTGAATTACGGATAAAGAAAACGGGGCATGCAACCGGCAGAGAAACGGTGAGCTAACCTGTGCTCATTGCGGCACGCAGTTTGAACGCGAGAGACGCGCGGTTAGAAAAGAACAGACTCTTTATCTTCTGCACAAAAAAATGCCAGGGAAAGTACCTCTTTGAGCATTTCAATTCGTATAGAAAGAGGATTGAATAAAAAGAAAGACACACACGGGCGGCTTCGGTCGCCCCTTTTTATTTTTAGTGGAAAAAAACCGGAAAGTAACGTATAATCTCGCGATGCAGCTTCCGCATGCGTCTCGGTAAGGTCTGCATACTTCTCCGTATGATAGACACCCACACACTTCTTCTCGTTCTCATCGCGGGCATCGCGATTGCCATCCTGCTCGGACTCCACACCGAGTGGCGCATGAGCCGCCTCACGCGCGGCAAAAGCGGGAAGAGTTTGGAAGAGAGCGTGGTGCAGAGCGCATCTGACATTGAGAGATTCAAGCAGTTTCGCAAAGAGATTGAAACGTATCTTGAGACCGTGGAGAAGCGCCTCAGCAAAAGCATCCAAGGGGTCGCCACCATCCGCTTTGACCCCTTTCGCGGCACCGGCGACGGCGGCAGGCAGAGCTTCGCGAGCGCGTTTCTAGACGAGCAACACAATGGAGTCGTCATCTCAAGCATCCGGACGCGCGAGCGCATGAGCGTCTTCGCAAAACCGATTAAAGAAGGAGTGTCGGAGTATGAACTCACCGGGGAGGAAAAAGCGGCAATCGGACACGCAGTGGAGAAAACAAAAGTGTAAAACATGGCGCCGGTATGTGCTTTGTGTGGACTTTGTGTGTTTGTGTTTTGTGTTTTCCGCCGCGGCACGACAAAATCTGTTATGAAAACTGACATCAAAAGAACCGCAGAAGGAGTAAAGAGACCTCGACCTCCAGTCGTGGCGATGATGGGTCATATTGACCACGGCAAGTCAACGCTCCTGGACTATATCCGAAAGACAAACCTGGCGGAACACGAGGCGGGCGGCATTACGCAGCACCTCGGCGCCTACGAAGTCGCGGTGCCCGAGAAACGCGCGGAGGGCGAGGGGCCATCCGCAAAGAAGGAGTGGCGCGAGTCCGGACGCACGATAACCTTTCTTGACACCCCGGGCCACGAAGCATTCCGGGGAATCCGCGCGCGCGGAGCCACGGTTGCGGATATCGCCGTGCTCGTCGTCTCAGGCGAAGAAGGCGCCAAGCCGCAGACGCTTGAGGCGCTCCGGTTCATACAAGAAACAAAGACGCCTTTTCTCGTCGCCCTGACCAAGATTGACAGACCGAGCGCCGACATAGAACGCACCAAGCAGAGTTTGGCGGAGCACCAAATCTTTGTGGAAGGGTATGGCGGAGATGTCCCCTGTGTGCCGCTCTCAAGCAAGACCGGCGAAGGCGTCGGCGAACTCTTGGAAATGATTCTCCTCATCGCGGAACTTCACGACGTGCGCGCCGATACAGAAGCGCCTCCACGCGGCTTTATCTTGGAAGCGGACATTGACAAGACAAAAGGCATTGCGGCGACGCTTTTAGTCAAAGAAGGCACCGTGCGAAAGGGCGCGTTCATCGTCGCGGAAGACGCCTACGCGCCGACGCGCTGTTTTGAAGATATGGCAGGCACGCCGATTAAAGAGGCAGGCGGGGGAAGGCCGGTGCGCGTCTTCTGCTGGAACAAGGTGCCGCGCGCCGGCGCCGAATTTCATATAGCGGCAAAAAAGAGCACGGCGGAGACCGAGACGCGAGAAACGAGAGACCGAAAGGGTCCCGCGAAGAAACAGGCGGCGGCAAAAGCAAAAGAGGAAGGCGAAGAGAACAATGCGGTTGTGCCGCTTATTCTCAAAGCGGACACCGCGGGAAGTTTGGAGGCGCTGGAACAAGAAGTGAAGATGCGCATCCCGCCAAAAGTAACGGTGAAGATCATTCACAAAGGCGTGGGCGGCATCGGCGAGGGGGACCTCAAGGTTGCGCTCTGCGCCCAAAAACCCATCATCGTCGGCTTTAACGTCCAGTTGGATGCCTCGGCGAAGGGAATCGCGGAAAGGCACACGCTTCAGCTTGCCACCTTTGACGTTATCTACAAACTCACGGAATGGCTTGAGGAAGCGCTCCGTTCGCGCGCGCCGAAGGAACTCGTGATGGAGACAAGCGGCGGCGCGCGGGTGCTCAAAATCTTCAGCGCCGAGAAAGACCGTCAGATTCTCGGCGGCAAGGTGCTCCAAGGAGCGCTCGCGCTTGGCGACGAATTTAGAATCCTGCGTCGCGAGGTGGAGATCGGCAAGGGCAAGATCAGGGAGCTCCAGAAATTCAAGGAGAAGATCTCAATCGTACAGAAGGACGCCGAGTTCGGCGCGCTTGTCTCAAGCGCAACCGCCGTGATGCCAGGAGACAGAATTGAGTCGTTTAGAGTGGTTGAGAAATAAGGCGCGGATGGGGTGCCTCGCGCGGCTCCGGGAGTGCGAACGTACCCGCGCAAACGTTTATGCGGTACACACATTCTGTAGAAACAGCCGAATGTAAACCCCCACACCTTGTCCCACACCAATCCGCCGCGGCGGATTGGCGTGGGACAAGGAAGACCCTACCCTCACACAGAACGCAGGGCATTTCACACAAGGTGTGGGGGGTAAAACATAGCAAATACATACGATCGTAAGTATTTGCTATGTTGGTTGGAGAGACCGTATGAACAAGATCAAGAGCGAGAAAATAAAGGAATCCCTGAAGCATCTCGCAGCGGAGTTTCTTCGGCGCGAATCAAACCGCCAATCCCTTATTACGGTTACCGACGTCATGCTCAAAGACCGCGGCGCTCGAGCGGTCATGCTGTGCACCGTGCTCCCTGAAGAACAAGAAGGGACGGCGCTCGCGTTTCTAAAACGAAGACGAGGCGGGATGCGCCGGTACATCTCGGAACATCTGCGCATCCAGCATCTGCTGGGTACACCACCCGAGCAAAACTGATTCAAATGGCCGCTGAAATAGCCGCGGCATGGGACTGAACAAAGCCCAGTAATTCCCCAATTGCTTCAATCATGGCCGCCGAAACCGCTGTGCCCGTGGGCAAGAGCAGGACTTTTTCTGCCAGGGCTTCGGTCACGGGCACATATTTGCCCGCCTCAGGATAGAGCCGGACATAGGGCTGGGCCCGGTGGCAACCCGGATAAAAATAGCGCCGGGCAATCAGGTTTTCGGCATGTAAAAGCTGCACCAAGCGATCGCGGCTCAGGCCAAATTCAAGCGCTTCTAACTCCAAGACCAGATACTGAAAATTGCTGCTCTCGGGCAAGGGCAAGAGCTTTAAGCCCTGAATTTGGGCCACTTGTTTGTG